>JAJDAB010000099.1 GCA_029262095.1 Candidatus Hydrogenedentota bacterium | reverse complement strand
ATCCTCTCGTTATTCTAGTCCAGCGCCTCGGTCAACATCGACTTCGCATGCTCCAGACTCACCGCAGACACCGAGCCATCGAGCAACCGTGCGAGCTCTTCAACGCGTTCCGCGCCATCGATGCGTTCGATCGCGGAATGTGTTCGCGTGCCGTCCGACGATTTGCTTACCTGGAAATGCGTATGACCCGCGGCCGCGATTTGAGGCAGGTGCGTGATGCTAATGATCTGATGCGTCTCGCCCAGCGACTGTAGTTTCGACGCAACGCTGTTTGCCACCGCTCCCCCGACGCCCGCATCCACTTCATCGAACACCAGCGTCGGAATAGAATCGGCTCCCGCCAACACCGCTTTAATCGCGAGCATCACCCGGGATATTTCGCCACCAGACGCCGCTTTCTTCAATGGCCGAGCCGGTTCTCCAGGATTTGGGGCGAGCATGAATTCTATTCGGTCTACGCCACTCGAGTAGAGGTCGACTTCTGCAAACGATATCGCGAATTCCGCATCTTTCATGCCGAGAAATTGAAGCGTTTCCACGATGTGCTTGTCCAGCTTTGCCGCGCCCTTTTTCCTCGCCTTCGAAAGAGACGCGGCCTCTTTCCTCGCAGTTGCCATCAGCGAATCGACACGCGCCTGCAAAGCCGCAAGCCGCTCATCGCGATTCTCGAGTCCCTCCAGTTCCGCAGCAGTCTCGTGTCGGTAAGCGAGAATCGCATCGATTGAATCGCCGTACTTTCGTTTGAGATCGCCGATTAGAGACAAGCGCTGATTCAAAGACTCAAGCTCAGCCGGGTCGAAATCGACCGCATCGGATTGGGATTGGAGGTCACGCGTCAGCTCATCGATTTCACCGGACAGTCCATCAATCCGATCGCGCAGCGGAGCGAATCCCCCATCGACGCTGGCCAACTCTTCCAACGCGTGGCGAGCGATATTGAGCGCCGCGGCCGCCGATCCTTCTTCGCTTTCGTATAGGGCCGCGATGGCGCGAGCCGACTGTTCCGCGATTAATTCCGAATTCGCAATAAGATTGCGGCGCGATTTGACCTGATTTTCTTCATCCGATTCCAAGTTCGCGTTATCGATTTCGGTCACCGCGAATCGCAAAAACTCAATGCGGCGCGCCTGTTCCCGATCATCCTGCTGTAAGTCCTTGAGCGACTTTTCGGATTCACGCAGTTCGGTCACCAATTCTCGAATGGCGACGGCTTTCGATTCCGTACGCGCAAACGCATCGAGCAGTCCGAGTTGACGATCCGGACGCAGCAACGATTGATGTTCATGTTGGCCGTGCAAGTCGACGAGTTCATCACCGATTTGCGCAAGCACGGCAAGTGGGACGACCTGCCCGCAGACATAGGCTCGGCTGCGGCCATCCGCGCCAATCGTGCGCGTAAGGATGAGTTCGCCGTCGTCCAATTCCAGTTCATGCTCTTTAAGTACCGACCGGATGACTTTGTTATCTTTGTGAATACGAAAGATCGCATCGATCTTCGCCCGCTTGGCCCCCTCCCGGACAATGCCGGTCGACGCGCGCGCGCCTAGAACAAGATTCAGCGCACCCACAACAATCGATTTGCCCGATCCGGTTTCGCCCGTCAAGACATTCAGTGCATTACCGAAATCCAACTCAAGGTTTTCGATGAGGACAAAATTATTGACGTGTAACGATTCGAGCATACCCGTTGCCTATGTCGCTGGTTCGCCAGCACGCAAATGCGCGAGAAACTCGCGATTGCCGGCGGGCCCCAATAACGGTGACGGCATCACCGCGCACCAACGATAGCCTAACTGCTCGGCCTCGCGCGACACCGATTCGATTACGTCTCGATGCACCTGCTCATCCCGCACGACACCACCTTTGCCAACCAAATCACGACCTGCTTCAAATTGGGGTTTTATTAGGGCGATTCCTTCCGCACCGGGGGCAATGATGTTAAGCAAATTTGGCAAGACCAAACGAAGTGAAATAAACGAGCAATCCACGGTAAAGAAGACGGGCCGTTCCGGAAAGGATGATGGTTCCGCATAACGGATGTTCGTTCGCTCGATTACGGTAATCCGCGAATCCTGCCGTAATTCCCAAGCGAGTTGTCCGTACCCGACATCTACCGCGTAGACATGGGCGGCACCGTGCTTAAGCAGACAATCCGTGAATCCTCCCGTAGATGCACCGACATCAATCGCCACGAGCCCTTCCGGCGAAACAGCCCAAGCATCGAACGCCGCCTCAAGTTTCTCGCCACCCCGGCTTACATACTTTCGAGCTGGCTCGATTTGGAGCTTCGTCTCAACCGAGACACGAGCGCCAGGTTTTGTGAGGGGATTACCCTCGGCGTCACGTACCGCGCCAGTCTGAATGAGGCCTTGCGCCTTGGAACGGCTCACGCCCGCGCGGCGTTGCACGATAACGTCCAACCGCTCTTGCTCCGCATTCATGCCGATGGCGCGTCGCCGGACTCGAGTAGCACGATGGCCTGCGTGCTCATCGCCTCACCGCGGCCTTCGGGACCGACCAATTCGTTCGTCTTCGCTTTCACGCTGATGCGGTCAATCTCGATACCCATAACATCGGAAAGACGTTCGCGCATAGCGTCTAAATGCGGATTCAGTTTCGGTTGCTGCGCAATAATGTTTGCGTCGATATTACCGATGGCATACCCGCGATCCCGCACAAGACCAACCGATTGCCTCAACAGCTCCATGCTGTCCGCGTCCTTGAACTCGGGATCGGTGTCCGGAAAATGCTGGCCGATATTGCCCAGCGCCGCCGCACCCAACAACGCATCGGTGATTGCATGGGCCAAAGCATCACCATCGGAATGACCGGCGAGGCCTTTATCGAAAGGCACTTCGATTCCTCCAAGAATGAGTGGGCGCCCCGATTCTAGTCGGTGCAGGTCATATCCAATACCAACTCGCATCACGCCAGCCCGCGCTCGATTACCATTTCCGCAAACGCGATATCGGCCGGAGTCGTAATTTTAAAGTTCAACGGATCGCCAGGAACAAGCTTCACTGGATTGCCATAATGTTTGACGAGCGAAGCGTCGTCCGTAACGACAAAACCATCTCCGCGCGCCCTCTCGTGAGCGTTAGCGATAATTGATCTCCGAAAAATCTGAGGTGTTTGACAGAGCCACATCGTACTACGGGACGGTGTATGTTCGAGAAATGCGCTATCGTCAGCTTGCAGTATTGTGTCGACGGATGGAAGTGCAACCGTCGCAGCACCACATTCAACGGCCGCACTTATGGCGGCTTCTACAGCGGCCTGTGCGACGAACGGCCGCGCG
>JAJDAB010000098.1 GCA_029262095.1 Candidatus Hydrogenedentota bacterium | reverse complement strand
GGAAGAATTCCGATGATATCTAGATACACGCGGCGTGCGTATACGCGATCGCCAACCGGTTCTCCCAAATCGACACCGTGCTCGCCCAGATAAGCGGCGAGAAACCGATCGATGGGGTTTTCGAGTCCGGCTATTTCGGGCACGGACGGTCTGCGCGGTTCAATCGGTGCTTGCCAACCATCGCTCTTCGCCAATTCGTAATCCCATTCCAGTCCTTGATCGATCCACGCGCGAAGAATCGCGATCTGATCGCCTGTTAGCGGGTCCTGTTTCGGAGGCATCGTTGTGTCTTCGACTTGACCGGAAACCAGTTTGATGAGATAGCTGTCCGCGCTGTTGCCGACAACAACGGCAGGACCAGTTTCGCCACCCTCAATTAGCGCGTCACGCCCGGACATATAGAGTCCGCCCTTTCGCTTTTCTTCGGAATGGCACTTAAAGCAGCGCTCGGCGAGAATGGGGTGGACGTCATCCACAAAGCTGATTGATCGTTGCAGAGCCGCCGCTAGGGGCGCATGTTCTTGCTGCGCATGCACATTAACGGAAACGATTGCGCTAACAGCAAGGAAGGTCGGGATGATTGATGTGTAGTGCATTATCGATTCCTATTGCGGTCCCGAAGACTTCGTGTCTCGGACTCCGCTCGATTATAATCAATCTGAATTGTTGGCGACAGCAGTCGCGCCTCGCTGAAGTTTTACGGAGCCATTCATGACCATTCTCATTTTCTTCGTGATGTTTACATTGACGATTTCGTTCTTCTGTTCGTTGTTAGAAGCGACATTGTTGAGCTACTCACCCAGCCAAGTCGCGACGCTCGAGCAAAAGTCGCCTGCAGGAGGCGCTATCTGGCGCCGGTTCAAAGACAACGTCGAACGGCCGATCGCGGTAATATTGATCACTAACACAGCGGCCCATACCGTCGGCGCGACGATGGCCGGTGCGCAGTTCGAAACCCTGTACGGCTCAGGCGGTTTGGTGCTCTTTTCTATCTTGTTCACTTATCTCATGCTGCAGTTCACGGAGATTCTGCCCAAGTCGCTTGGCGTCAGATACAGCGGTGTCGTTGCGCCTGTGGTCGCCCGGCCGTTATCGCTGCTCATAAAAATAATGGCACCGCTGATCTGGCTCGTGCGCTTGGTGAACAGACCGTTTGAGCGGCATCAGGTCGTGGGCGAAAGCCTTCTCGACCAGATCGGAGCGCTGGCCGCCAGCGCGCGGTTACGGCAAGTGATGGATCCTCGCCAGGCTCGTATGATCCAAGCCGCATCCGAAGCGAAAGAGATTCAAATCCGGCAGATCATGACACCGCGTTCAGAAGTGGTAAGTCTGCGCGTCGACTCGCCAATTGAAGTCACCCTCAAACTCGTGAAGGAATGCCCCTATACGCGCATCCCCGTATACGATGAGAAGTCGGATCACGTGATCGGGATGGTCCACGTCCGCGACATCTTGAAGGAACTGGACCTTACGGCCGGCCGGTTCGACGTCGAATCCACTAAGCCGGGCGAAAGCAACGCGGGCGAGGTGACCGCCGTTCCCGGAACCGCGATACACGTGTTCGGAACGGGTACGGTCGATCTTCGCAAGGTATGTCGCGATGTAATCGTGATGCCGGATCACCTCAGCATCTTTCGAGCGCTGCGACGATTCCAAGAATCACGCGTGCACCTCGCGGTCATCGTTGACGAGTATGGCTCCACGCTAGGCATCGTGACCCTCGAGGACGTGCTAGAGGAACTCGTCGGTGAGATCGAAGACGAGTTCGATCCCGTCGCGGATGTCATGGTCAAGAAAGAGGGCGAGGTCTACCGCGTGAATGCGCGACTCGCCCTACATGAACTGCAACATCACATTCCCAATATCGGCATCGATCATGCGGAAGTCGACGCAGACACCGTCGGAGGATTTGTCGTTCAAGAGTTCGGGCGGATGGCGCAGGTCGGCGAGAGTATTACTGCGGGCAGGTACAATTGGAAAGTTACCCAAGCGGACGCACAGCGCATCCAGGAGTTAGAGCTTACGCCATTGGACGACTCGAACGGCGACGGGTGAGGTGAGTTTGGATTAACGATCCGAATGCTTTGAGACTTACTGGGAGCGGTTGCGCGCCTTCTTCCATGCGGATACCGAAATCGTCGCTGCTCCCAGCAAGACGATGCATGCAATGATGATGGAAAGTCGACCTGGGCGTCGCGATTGGGGCATGGAATCGAAAGGATTCGGGGTTTCAGGCCGTCGGATTAAGAGGATCGTCGGATTCCATTGGGTTGCGAGCGCTTGTTCCGAAATCGTGCGTAGCTTGTTCGGGAACTCCGAAAGCTGGAGATTCCCGTTGTCAGACCAAATGACTCCAAAGTGATTGGCACGGAGTTGAACAATCGCTGGCGTATCTTGTGTCAACAGCCGGACCTGTTCCACCGATTCAAGCGTGTATCCCGTCGCAATAAAACCCCGACTCCTTGCGGCGGCTTGGAGTTCATCCAGACTAGATCCCTCGTGCGTCATCTCGATTTCTGCCGCGAGTCCAAGTACGGCGGCCTCGCCGCCCAGCATGCGTATCACGAGCGCAAGCGAAATCGGCCCGCACAACACACCCCCGTCATTCTCATTGAATCCGGGCATTGGAACGGGATCATCTGATGCGAACACGGTGGTCGTGGGCATCACGATGATACAAACGATGAGCACGATCAACGACCCGCTCGTGTAGCATCCAGGCCAAAAGCCGGTGCCTATTAATTTATTGTTCGACATTCGAATGGAGCTAGCCCTCAAGATCGACGACGATACATCGAGAAACCAAAAGCCCCGGCAAGGGCGACTAAAACGGCGATACCGATGAGCAACCATGGTCGATCGCCCGCCGTAGCGTCAGGTTGATCGACAGAACCCTGTTCTGCAGTCTCATGGACTTCCTCAGCGCCATCGCCTCGTGGCCTTTCATTATCCGTATTCAGATCGTCGAGTGTCTGGTCAAGATAGAGGTCAAGATTGATGTCGCCAACACTTCCGACTGTGTAGTTCAACTGCAATATATCATCGTAAACCCCGGTGCCGGACGGAAACTCAAGTTCAAAAATTGACCTATCAACCGGAATATTGATCTCCAGTTCTTCTATTGTCATTTCCCCGTGACTTTTTAGCACGCTGGGATCCCTCTTACTGTAATTGTTGAAGGTAAGTTTGTCCGGAATGCCGCGCCGACTTTCGTCTTCTTTGTATTCGAATATTCCCTCGACGACTATCTGCCCGTCGGGAAGCATATGACGTTGCGAACGCACCGCCCATCCCAATTCTTCGCTGTATTCGAATTCCGCTCGAGTCGCACCGCGTAGGTTAGGGTCGTTGAAATCCGTGTTGCCCACCACGACAATCCGGCTCCCGATCTCACCCTGAACGCGAAGCACTTCGTATCGTTCGTTATAGAGGAATGCTGGTTCTTCGAAGAACCAGCCGAGGACCAGTTTCGCCTCTTGCGAATGTCGCATCAGCACATTTTCTTTTGTGATCCATCCGCGGTTGCCTTTTGCACTGTAATAGCGTCCCCTGTCTTCGTGATACACGTTTATGTGCTCGCCAGGCGTGCTCTTGCCCGATTCCGATGAGTATGCCTCCCATTGATCTAATTGGTGACCTGATTCTCCGGCTAGCGTGTAAAAACTGATGTTCTTCTGTGGGACCGGCTCGGGTAAAGTTTCGCCATTGAGAGCGAATATTACCCACTCCGATTTCCACTGAAATCGTGCGGTCTCGTACGATTTCGCACGCGCACCCCACACCGATCGGATCTCGTCCATCAGTCCGGTATCGGTTTCTTGCCCCGTCGCCGCACGATTGACCATCGTCACATAGACAAACACAAGCAACATCATCTGCATGACACGGCACTTCAATGACGACTCCGTTCTGGCAAGATTGACAGAGACCGGTCGGCATACCCGCGCTATACCGACCGGCTTGTTCGAGATTGCTTCGGTTCTTTCCGAATACAACAATTAGATTTGCTGTACTGAACTATTCCTATTGACACCAACAAGGAACGGAATTTCCGATGTAGGGCCCAGTCCCGCTGGGTGCCTTATCATTGAGTACCCAATCAGCGACTACGAAATTATTACACTGCCAGCCAGACGTAATCACTTCTTGTATATTCAATGTTATTACCGATCCGCATAAGGAGGACCCCTGGGAATCCCAAAGTGTTAAACCGCACGTGAACGCTTGGGGAGCGCTATACCAGTGGTCAATCCAATCGTCAAGCCCTCCAGAGCCGGTCAGACTCTTTTCCCATCCAGGGTATTGGTAGCAGTTCTTATAGTCGCATACCCCCCCCACAATGGTGCTCAGCTCACTTTCGTTTGCCGTCAGCACCGTAGCCGATGCACTAGGTGCGGTGTAAACGGCACCGAAGGACAACATTCCAACAGCAAGTACTGCGATGATCGTATACTTCATGCACTTTTCCTCCTGTAGGTTTTTCTCATCTTCTAACCAGACGATCCAAAATTAACAAACCCGCCAATTACCTGACGGCTCGCTCATGTCAGATTGAATCATCAAGAATCTTCAACTTTAAGCTAACCATATCAGTTCCAATACCCACATTAGCCAAAACGATAATTTCGAAGTCGCCCGGCATCGTCGGTAATTGCTCAGCACCCGCCGCAGGAATGAAATGGATACTTTGACGAGTTTCGGAATCCGTTCTGTAGCTGGCTTGGATTGGGGCACCACCTGTATCGACATCTGCGATGCTAAGCGCCCCACCATCTACGCGTGTCACTGACACGTCGAATCCTCCTTGTTCTCGTAAATCGGAAACGCGTGCAACTACCGCTGTTGGCTCGACGATTAGCGCGTTGCGAACATTCAGTATGCCCAGAACCTGGATGTGTCGCTGCACCGGGTGAGTCGTTTCAATCTCAATCTCGCTCTTGAGAAACTCGATGTTCGAATAATCGTCATCCGGCAACCCGAATTCAAGCCGGTGACGGCCGGTAGCAAGCCGCTCCGTGCCAATGTATTCAATAAACTTAGGCAAGTGCACGTCTACTACGTCAAAATCCTGGTCATCAACCGAGGCGACTTCGAAGTACTGGCTTGACTTGTCGTCCGATGCCAGAATTTCGAATTCAATCGACGCGGGCGAAACGGTCATGAATTTCTTCACATGCCCCACAACCGGAATGTCTAGTACCTGGGCTCCATCGGATCCAACCCAACGCAAGCGCATGGATTCATCCACTCGGCCTAACTTGGAATCCTGCACATAATTGACGTCGATCTGGACCGTTTCGCCAGGGCTGATCGTGTTCTTCTCCATAACACCCGTCGTGCAATGACATGAGTTGTCAATGGATTCGATGATCACTTCTTCGTCGCCAACGTTTTTGACGCCGATGGAACGCTTTACCGGTGCGAGATCCCCAACAACGCCTAAGTCAAGTGTAGGAGATTCCAACTGGAGAAGTGCACCGCTCGTGCCAGAGTGTGCAGAACCCTCTGAACAATTCGTGGTAAGCGCCACGAGCGCAACCGCTAAAAGTCCTGCACGAGTCATACTTCGAACCACAATCTAATAGTTATGGCTAAATTATTCTTCGACTATTCAGGGCATCATGGTGCGTTTATTGTTCTGCAAGAGTAAAACTATGTGAGTTGAATGTCAACGTCTTGCTAAGAGACTGATATATCCAGTAATCGCAAGTATTTAGCAACTACAAGAAAGCCCGCTTAGTTTGCCGGGGATAGCGTTTGCATCTCGCCATTGACTTCGTTGGGCGCGTCAACAATCGGATGCAATTCACCCGCGAGCCAGTGCGGAAATTAATCGCCGTAATGTGGGCTTAGCGGGTGGCCGGATTGCCCGCCGGGGATGATTGCACGCATGTTCGGGACGCCGTCCATTTCACCGACCACTCGGACGGTTGCGCCGACCGTAGCGTCATAGGCGCGATCGTAACGATACCGTGCGCGGCCTAAAGTCGATGGGCCTTCACCCCACGGCGCGGGGCGAGGTTGAAGAATCCGCCGAGCTGCGGAACGGCTTTGCCTAACTCATGCTCGACTTTCACGCGGTGCAATGCGTCTAAACGCCAAGCGTTCACGTCGCTGCCCAGCACGTCACTCAACTCACGAACTGCGTCTTGAAATGCGACATGAATGATAGTAGCTCGATCACCGCTCCAACAACCGCTGGATTGGTCTCGGAGCAACAATCGATCCAGCGCATGATTCAGCGGATAGTTTTTCTTCATGAGCTGCGTGAACAAATCCGCGCTCATCGCTGGTTCGAATACACCGCTGGCGATTGCACGGTACCACGCCTGGAAAATGAGCCGCGCACCGAGTTCGGGCTTTGCGATTGGGTCGGACTTCCACACGTCAATCGCGGCATAGGCGGTACGCTCTAGCTCCGAGAGGTTCGCCTCGTCCATGAGTGGTAACATCACCGGCAAGAGAAGCGCAGCTTGTCCATCGAACCAATCGAGTTGAAGGTGTTGCATGTCCTCCACAGTGAAGTCCTTACGGTTAGACAATACGTCCTGAAGGCGGCGGACTCGGTACCCCGGTGCGTTATCTGCGGAGACCAGCGGGCCATTGCCGTTCGGATTGACGCGTGCGTTCGCTGCGGCCAAATAGCCCGATTCAGGGTTCAGCACTTCAGGCAATTCGCGCATTTCCAACATTCCGCGCCAGCGCGATTCGGGTTCATCGCCTTTCAACGGGAACAGGCCCTCGCCCCGGCCACGCCGGGGTAGGAGCCCTGCCGTTCGGAATCCGATATTGCCATCCACGTCTGCGTACGTCGCATTGAGTGGCGGCCCGGCGAACCCGTCGAGCGCATCGGTAAAATCGTCCCAGTTCTGCGCTTGGTTGAAGGCGAGAATGCTGTCAATGCCCATACCGTTTAGATCTTGAATCGTCCAACGCAGCGACATGGGCGGGTCCTCCGAAATCAGCGGGCCATTCTTAGTCTTGATAATGGTGATCGACTCAGGTGTTGATCGACCGCTGACGGGAATCGCAATCGTTTCAGTTTCTGCGGGATACCAAGTGTCGCCGTCCTTGAACGCTAGCGGGTCCGTTTCCGAACGGGTTTCCAGGAACAGGTCTTGGCTATCGCCGATGTTCGTAAAACCCCAAGCGATCCGCTCGTTGTATCCGTTCACGATTCCCGGCAACCCCGCAACCGACTAGCCGCGCAACTGCCTACCATCGCCATAAAAAAGTGTACTTCATAAAAGAGGTTCGGGACTCCAAAATCATCGTGCGAATCGAATGCGAACAGCGCGTTGCCCGTTGCGGATCGCTCGGGCGAGACGATCCCCCCGTTGCTCCCCATCGCGAAACTTGGAAAACCAATGGTATCGAGCGGTTCCGTGGCGGCTTGACGCTGTAGCACATCGATGTATCGATTCGAGGTCGTCCGCAGCGAGGCAGTTGACACGAACGGGAACTCACGTTGCTCGCCGTCATCGGGCAAGAAAATCGCGGTGCGTTCCGCACCTAACTCGTCGATGAGCGCCATGCGCAATAGCTCATTGCCCGAGTTGTTTGCACTTTGAAACACCATGAGTGCTCCCATTGAGTAGACGTCAATCGGCGTCCACGGCTCGGGCGAGTGTTGCAGCAGCAAAAACTCGGGAGGCGGAATGCGTGCTGCATCGATCGCAGCGTTGACACCGTCGACATAGGCCGCAACATAGCCTCGCATTTTCGCCCCAGCGTTGTTTCCAACGTCTGCCCGAGTTGAGGGACGCCCATGCGCCATAACTCCGTGTCGGATTCAATCATGCCACCGCCTAGAAGCTCAGATAGCCGTCCTTTTGCCGCGCGCCTAAACAGCTCCATCTGCCAAAGACGGTTTCGCGCGTGCAGCCATCCCTCCGCATAGAGGGCGTCCTCCAACGAATTTGCTTGCACATACGGCCGCGCGTAGTCGTCGAATTGAATGGCGACGGGTGCAGCGAGTCCCGGCGCGTCATAGGTGCCAGTCGATGAGGAGATCGACCCGTACAACGCTACGGCAAGCGCACCCAGAGTGAGTAAAATAAACGCGATGAAAGCGATCAGTACGCGCGAAATCCATTTGCGAGACATGACGTTTATGAGAGACGCTCGATTTGGGTTCGTGAGAGGTTTGACGCTGCGAATATAGCAAGAACGAGGGCACGTACCCAGCTGTTTAACACGTTCTAAAGTAACCGGACCATTCAATCGCCGTTATTTGATAGAATGTTCGGTGCGTTGTGGGGTATTTTACCGTTGGAGCATCTCTTGTGAGCACGAAACCGCTCTCTCTCGTCGACCAGGCATTTCTGCTATTCGAAACGCAAGCCAGTCCCAAGCACGTGGGCGGGTTACAGGTGTTCAAAAAGCCGGGCGGTTCAAAGCGGTCCTACGCGAAGGACTTGTACGAGGAACTAGCCGCGCACGCGAAGGCGATTCCGCCCTTCAACCTTATCCTTTCGATGTCTATGCGGTCCGGGTATTGCTGGAAAGAGACGGGTGATCTCGATATGGACGATCACGTCTTCTACCACAAGATGCCCGCGAAGACCTCCCGAGAAGACCTGATGGACTTCGTGGCTGACCTCCATACGCCGCCGCTGGATCGCTCCCGCCCGTTGTGGGAAGCACACATTATCGACGGAATTGAAGACGGTAAGTTCGCCCTGTATTCCAAGATTCACCATGCCTACGGCGATGGCATGAGTTTCACCAAACTGGTTTCCGATAGCCTGCCGAAAGTACCGACGCCGGAACTGAAGAAAGTGTTTTGGGATTGCGGAAAACCGTTCCAGTACGGTCGACCGAAAAACCAATCGTTCGCAAAACAGCTTCGCGCCACGCTTTCTATGTTGGGTGCCCCAGCGCGCATTTGGATTGGATTACATCGCATTTCATTGTTGCTGTGGCTCGAACAGTTCGGCATCACCAACAACGCAATCGCAGTGCCGTTTACGTCGTCCTCCTCGCCCTTGACCGGTCAGGTGACCGAAGGGCGTCAGTTGGCGTGTGCGGCCGTTTCGATGGAACGAATCGCGTCGCTGCGAAAGCGAACGCGGAGCACGCTCAATCACGTTGCGTTGACGTGTATCGACGGAGGCCTACGCAAGTATCTAAAGGAAATTGATGGTGAGATAAAAAAGCCGATCACGATTCAGATGCCCGTCAATCTCCGCACCGCCGAGGACAAGGCCGGCGGAAACAAGATTGGAATTGTGTTGGTCGAACTGTCGCCGGAGACGGACGATCCCTACGTGCGGCTGCGTGAAATCGGTGTGGCGCTCCGAAATGTTCGCCATCAAGTCGACTCGCTATCGAATACAAGCATCGTTGCATACGGCGTGCTCATCAATAGCGTTGCACAAATTGCCGAGACATTGGGTGTGAGCAACTGGCT
>JAJDAB010000097.1 GCA_029262095.1 Candidatus Hydrogenedentota bacterium | reverse complement strand
TAACGAAGTGCGTGCCGTGTATGGAGGGTTTGGCCTCATGATGTTTGGCGCGCTGATGTATGCGCTGCAACAAACGGACTACCGACCTGGAATCCTCCTATGCATGGGTCTCGCGCTCGTCGGCATGGCGCTCGGCCGTGTTATTTCCGTTATCCCTGACCGCGGCATTTCTCCGATGATGATCGTCGTGCTCATCAGCGAGATGGCCGGCGGCGGAGTCCTTTTGCTGGCGATATAACGCAAGATCGACTCGAAATGCACGAACAAATTGCGCATATTCACGGGCGGTGTTACAGTTTCTATTCGGAACGGTAATTTCTTTGGAGGGACCATCCACCATGTGCCGTTACGCCTGCGCCGCCCTTATCTCACTCGCCATTGCTCCGCCCGTTTGGGCAGAAGCTACGCCAAGCGCGTTCACAGGCACCGTTACGTCCGTGATCGAAGGCGATACCCTGGAAGTCAGCACAGCGGGCGGGCCGAAGACAGTGCGTGTATTCGGCATCGACAGCCCCGATGAAGGCCAGCCAGGCTTCGATGATGCAACGGTGTTCACGCGGAATCTTGTAAAAGATGGTGAACTGGTTTTCGAACCAATGGGTACCGATATCGCAGACCGCTTGGTTTGTGAAGTGGTATTGCCAGACGGTCGCGACTTGAGTCGGGAGTTGGCTCGATCGGGATGGGCTTGGCGATACAAAGCGCACGTGCGTGATGATTTAGTGCTAACACGGCTTACGTTCGAAGCGATGGAGTCGAAACGCGGCTTTTGGGGATTGGGTGCGCCGTTGGCGCCATGGGATCATCGCGGCGAGCGGCTGGGCGACGAAGTGTTTTTCCCGTTTGTCGATGAACCCATCGTGGTGGCACCGGCGATCGTGACCAAAGCGCGAACCATCGACTTGACCGCAACCGACAGCAGCGCATCGGTGAAATCAGTAACGTTTAACCCCGATGGCTCGCGGCGTCTGGTGCTGAAGGGAAATCACAAGCAGTCCGAAGCGGATGTAGCGTTCATTCGCAACAGCAACCGCATCATGCGCGACGCCGTGGCACAACGTGCAGAGGAGAAACGCGCGAGTGCGCGAGCCTACCAAAATGCCATTCAAAGTCGCATTCAAACGAATATCGAAATCAGCGAATCGCGACGTAATTATTCGAACACCGGCTATTCCATTGCGGGACCGGTGATCATTTCCGGGGGCTTTGGTTTTCCGCGCGCGATCATATTGCCGCCGCAACGCGTCGAGACGCCGGTCGATCCCAACGCCGACGATCTGTGGCCTTATGTGCGCCGCAATCCCTGATCGATTGGATCAGGTCGCAACAGACCACCTCCGATGCAAATCGCATAATTCACGAGCAATCCCCAGACACCGGCGCTGACATTCCAAGGCGATCGGTTATCCCATAACCCCGCCATCACGCCACCCCAGATGGTGAGCGTGATACCGGTCCCGGCGATCACACCTGCCAACACCGCCCAAGCGGGAAGCCGTTTCCAGTGAATGCCGAGGACAAACATCGGTGATATCTGCACCATGAACTCAAGCTTGAGCAGTATCAGCAGCCAAATCGAACTCTCTGTCCGTTGCGATATCCATGCCATAAACACAAGCACCGCGATCAGACACCAACCGAAAATCTTTCCGACGAGTAAGAGATGATGCGGAGTCGCTTCTTTATTGATGTATACCTTGTAGATGTCCTTGGTGAACATCGAGCTGATGGATAGTAGTGCGGAGTCCGCAGTGGACATGATCGCCGCTACGATCGCGGCGAAAATCAAAACCACGAGCCAAAACGTGAATGGACTCCCCTCGGTCATATCGATGAGCACAAGAATCGTAACCCGGTCGCTCTCGAATGACGAAAGTTCGGGGAATCGGCTGAGCGCAAGATACCCCATCAAAAAAGCCAAGAGCGTTGTGGTCAATGGCATGAACGCCATGCCCGCGAGTGATACACGAAGTGTCCGCAGCGACTTCGCCGCGAACAGCCGCTGCATCGCATGCGGATATACCGCAACGCCGAATCCAAGCAAGATCATGTTGCTATACCACGCGCGCATCCCGTCGGCTTTCGGCGCCGCAAGTTTGTCCGACGCATCACGAGCGATGACTTCATGTGCTGCGACGAGCCCACCATCCACTGTTAACAACATGAACAGAATGCAGCCCAAGCCAGCTAAGAGAATCGTGCCCTGAACGACGTCCGTCCACGCGACCGAACGCATTCCGCCCAACGTCTCGTAGGTCAGCATGACGACAACCAGGATAATGACACCCCACATAAATGAAATACTGCCATCGCTAATCGTGACCATCGCGTGGCCCATCGCGACCAGATTTTCGAGCACGTAGTTCGCGAGACCCCAAACAAGGAGTAACACCGCAGCGATGTGTAACGCGGGCGACCCGAACCGGTGATAGACGTAATCGGCGGGCGTGATGTATCCAAACGTCCGCGCGAGACGCACGAGCCGGGGTGCGTAAATCGTAAACACCGTGATCACCGCCGTCATGAACATGACGCTGACAATGTATGTCGCGCCTTGCCGGTAGGATCGGCCGGCAAATCCCAACAACGTGTTTCCGCTATATTGTGTCGCGAAGAGTGTGAGGAAAAGTACGACGAAGCCAAACGTCGATCCGGCGAGATAAAAATCGCGCAGCGATTCCTCTTTCCGGCTGCGCCGTCCGGCCCACCCAAGCGCCAACATGACGACCAGATACACACCCATGACGATCAGTGCGCGGTTGCCGAGATGAAATTCGCTCGTCTCCATCCGGCTTACTCTTCCTCGCCGTCATCGCGCCACAGCCGAAGCGCACCGAATGCGGTCAATACCGACAGGCCAAGAGACGCGCCAATCGTTACCCACACCCATACTGGAAGCCCGGCGAATACCGGCCCCTCCTCCCCCGCCGGCCACAACCACGGCGCGCCGATGACCATCAACAACAGCGCGGCGGGAATGTACCAGCGCTTGTTGATGGGCTCATGCAAGGGGATCGCGGCCTTCCAGAACGCGTCCATGTCGCGCTCGCGGGCGTACTCGTGGTTTGGGGATTCGGGTTCGATTTTCATGGAAGTTGATGTCCGCGCGTTATCGGCTGACGTCGGAGGTAGACGGTAGTAGGTCGGGCCCGTCAAACGCAAACCGGGGTTCGCGTTAATTGCGGCGGACGGTGCAAAGCAACGAGTCGAATCCGCCCAGCCTTAACAGAAAGCTCGTAAGCGCTCCAGTCCCATAAGGACTAATCTCATTGTGCGGGCCGGTTAACGGAGTACACGGAAAACCGTATCCAGGCCCTGATCCCATTGCCCTCCATCATCCTCAAAGTTCCTGCCCACTCCGTACACAACAAATCCATCACCGGATCGATTGTAACCCAATGGGCGTCCGCTGAACGGATCTATAGGCCAATCCTCTCGCACTGTTTCCTCGAGTTCCTCGAACCTCTCAGGAATCTCTGCTCCACTCAAACGAAGTTTCTGGATGGCGATCGCGGCCTTGGCTACGTTCAGACGTGTCTCGGCCTCGTAGAAGTGAGCCACCGAAAGTCGAAACCCATTCGCATACAAACTCTCAAACGTATCCATCCACGAGTACTTCTTGCCAATCAATCCCCTAAATTCGTCTAGTTGGCCTGGTAATCCAACTTCGGCCACAGCGAAATGGGCGTCAGCCGCATTTAAGAATTCTTTCCGAGCGTATCCGTGTAGGAACGAAAAGGATTGTGACGAATCAATGAGGGCGAGCGTCCGACATCGAGTGGCAAGAATATCACGCACCAATCGATCGCCGGGGAGCAGTTGCTCAAGAACACGCTCGACCAACTCGAGTTGCTGGGGCGATAGTTCATCTTGATTCACAATATCCTCAAGTGCCGCTATTGCGAAATCAATACTCGAACGAACCATCATCAGCCCATCAGGTACTGGCGTTTGGCCAACCGATCGAGCCATGTGTGCAAGTGTTGCGAACTGCTCCAACGTGGAATCCGTATCGCCAAGACTATTGTAAAAGTGAGTCCGCAGCCGTTGACCGCGAAACGTTGCAAACAATTCCATCACTGACGATCCACCCATTACCTGCACGGTTGGATCGCGGCTGGTTTCAAATTGGCTCGCTTCATCAATCAGTTGAAACGCCAACGCTTCGTGTTCGAGAAACTGAGCGATAGTCGCTTGCATCTCGTCAGAATCGGGAATGCCTAGCGTTGGGAGCTCTCCGTCTCCAAAGAGAGGCAACGCGCCCAGCTCCTCGAAGTTGGATCGATTCAGTAAAATCCCCGCTTGGACATAGTATTCCGCCGCGTTTTCACCGGGAGGCGGTTCGAGATACCACTCTTCAAGCTCCTCGAGTGTTGTGGGATAGCCTTTCGCGCGGAGAGCATCGGTGCTGTCCTCCGTAGGCACAAGCGCGATGTAACCGCCAAGCCCAATCGCCATCGCGACAATGATAAAAATCACTGCGAAGCACCCGAACAACCAGCGCCGGGTACGCGGTCTATGATGCGCGTGCTCATTCATCGGAGGATGCGGACGACGACATCGGGGAGAGCATTTTCGATATGAAAGCTAGGATCAGCGGACTCGGGTAATCCTCCATCATCGGTGAAGTCCGGACCAATGCTGTAGACAATGAAACCATCCTCGTACGGCATGTATCGAAACGACTTCTCATCAAACGGGTCGGAGGGCCAGGCTTCACGGATTGCAATAGGCAATGCTTCAAGGTCCGGAGGAATCCCAGGATTCGTGATTCGATAGCGTTGAACAGAAATCGCGGCTTGCAGGGCGAGTATCTGCGCGCGCCTCCGCCAATAACCTTCCACGGCGCCTGTAATCGCCGGCGCAACTAGTTGAGAATAGGGCCGAAAAATCGAGTAGTTATCTTCGTAGTTTTCGAGCGGAATGATCGCACCGTCTTCCGCCATTTCTACGAAATCCCCCAATGAAGCGGATAACTCCTGGCGTAGGTATCCCCCAACAATGGGGACTTGAATCGGGAGGCCAGCGCCACTCTCGACAATGCATCGCTCACCCACCAATGCGCGTAACAAGGCATCGTCGTGCAACAGAGACTCCAATGATCGATCAATTCGAGCCAGTTGATCGTCACTGAATACGTTCTCGTTTATGATTCGCTCCGCCGCCCGTCCGGTCCCCTGCACCAATACTCCGTATACCAATGAGGAAATCAGCGAAGGTTCATATCCCAGTGAGCGGGCTAAATGCACCATCTTCACGAATTCGCGCAACACGATTTCCGGATCGTCATGTCCATTGTGGTAAAGCGTACGTACGAATTGCCCCCGATACGCGCTTCGGACGAATTTAATGTGCGGGGTACTCGATGGTGACGTTACGTACGACATCGGATACCGGCTCCCCTCAAATTCCTGCGCCTCATCGATTAACCCGTATGACGCCGATTGATGCTCGAGGAACCCGGCGACCGTTGTGCGCATGTCCACAGGCATTAGGGTTCCCAGTGGGGGATAGTCCGCCAGACCGACTACAGGAACGTCATCCAACTCAGCAAACGTTGAATTGGAAATCCGCTTCCCCGCCGCCAAGTAAAAATCTGCCGCATTCTCGCCATCCGGCGGCGCTACATACCAAGCATCCAATTCTGCAAGCGACGTGGGGTATCCTTTCGCACGCATCGCGTCCGTGCTCCGGTCGGACAAACCCTCCATCAACAACCACGCAATCGCGATCATCAACGAAACCGTACCCAAAACGACGAGACAACCGGACAACCAACGGCGCTTCTTGCGTGGTTGATTTTGCGTTTTCACGATATCACTCTATTTCTCGGTTGAGACATGCAATTGAAACGTATCCGCATTGTAGACTGATTGGGCCACGCCGAAGATCACCATACATCCATGGCATCATCTGCACGGAACGATCACCAACTTTTTTAGAAACGCAAAGGCACCAAGAACTGCGGACGGGAGACACGAATCTTAGCGCCTTCGCGTCTTTGCGTTTCTAATTGTGTGCAGTACTACAAGTGCCGCGACGCGCCGTACCAATTGCTGCTGCCATGATCGAGGTGCAGCACCGGCAGGCCGCTGAGGCGTTTTTCCTGGCCGAACGCGTCGCGCATGTCCCGGCCGAACTTCCAATCCGCGCCTTCGAAATGGTTCAACTCTTCATAGCGAACGGTTTCGAGACATTCGCGCCGGACACATTGACAATATCCGAGTGGGATCCCTTCGGCCTCGCGGAACCGGTTTTCGCCTGCATCTTCGAGTAAGACGTCCCAAGCCGCCCACGGCTCGATTTCCCCGAGTAACACGCGCGCCGTCGTTTGAGGCGTCAACATTTTGCGGCCATCCGGCACGACGAACTTCACGTTCTCCTTCATGTCTGCCAGTGTTGCGAGGGCGCTCGGCGGGAGCAACACATCGGCATCCAGCACAACGATCCAGTCGCCAGTCGCTTTTGCGATGCACTCATTCAACATGAAACCTTTCGCGGTCGTATGCTCCGGCGCGAATGCGGTCTTGACGATACGCAAATCCGGATGCGCCAACGCAAGCCCATCCAACACATCACCGGTCGCGTCGATACCCGGCACATACGCGACATGCACTTCGATGTCATCCATCCCGATACCACGTTGATGTGCGAGGTTCTGCAATACCGCTTGCAACCGCCGTGCGTACCGCGTACTCACCATGACGACGGACACTTTCGCCTTGGCACGAACCGACTGTGCTTGCCCACCTTCCCACACGTAAACGGCTTGCGTGCCGACTGAGCCATCGATATTCCAAAGTGAAATCCGCGGCTCCAGTCGATTGCCGAGTCGCACGGGCGCGTAGTACTCGCCCACAAACTCGACCGGCTGCACCGGTTGTTCATCGCGCAGCAAGACAAATCGACCGTCCTCTGCAACATGCAGCACGATCCGATGTGCATACGCGACCATCGGGCATACAAGTTTTGCGTGCCGACCAAACCCGAACCCGACGTATTCCGCGATGCCACCGCCGACGGTAAACGAAATCGTGAATGGTGGTTCGAGCGTCGCCAGCGGTGTACTGACCTTCTCCGAATTCGTGAAGGAGAACCATCCCATGCTGCCCGGCGATTGGCGGCTCCACAGTCCTTCGATATCGTAATCGAACGACGCGATTTCCCGATCATATGGTTGATTCAATACGATGCTGTTTGCACTTTCCACGAGATCGGCGACTTCTCGACTCGTCTCAACCCGCGCCGCGTCAATCGAGTCGTAATACCGGGGACGCGCAGGCCGATCGCGAGACCCTATCCCCACATCGTAAGCGGATAACATCGAGTCGATACCAGGCAATGCCTTTGTTGTGCGGCGGAGAATCGCTCGTTCATCCGGCGGCGTCGCATTCGCAATCCATTTTCGTGCACCCGGTAGCACATCAGCCGCTTGCGCGACCGCCTTAGGCCGAAGCATAGGGGTACGGTGCCTCGACAATTTGTGCAACGCCCAAATGCGCGACTTCATCCACGGATATTCCAATATCCAGGGCAATAGTCGCGCATCGATTGGATTGTTCGTGGATGTATGAACCCCGAGCAGCATCAGCAACGCTTTGCCGCCCAATCCCGGTCCTAGTCGCCAGATCTTTTTCGCCAACTCGTAGGCATGTGGTTCGTACTGCTGGAAATCTCTATGCGCTTCTGCGGCATTCAAGACGTGATGGCGTAATGTTGGGTCGACCAGATCCCTGGGGATGCGAAGGAGATTGATCTCGACTCGATCCCGGTCGATCGCGTTCGCAAGCACGTTGAATTGATTTATGGTTACCGTACTGTGCATTGCATTGCGCGACGGCGGGGCGGTACTGAATGGATCCCAGAGTGCAATATTTACGACATTGACCGGGGCCTCGTTCACGAGCGCCGCAATCGCGTCGATATTCAGATCCTGCTCGAGTGGTGCGGTGAACAGCACGCGAAGCGGTACGCCCGCATCGCGACACCGCTTTACCCACGCCAAGAATTCGGGCGCATCGGGCCGCGTGGGACATAGGCAGACGTCCAGCAAACGGGCCGACTCAAGACGCTTCGTCGGTGGCGGGGGCGCGGCACACGCCGTCCGCAACGAAAACTGGACATCCAACGCTGCAGTTGCCAAGTGCAGTCGGTCCAACAACGTAAGATCACATGCTTGATGGAACAGATCGATCTTTGGGGTCTTAAACACGAATCGACTCAGCCGAATCCAACGCTCCAGATCGGCTTGGGATAACATGCGGCCCTTCGCATTATGCGCGAGGACGAGGCCACGCACAGGCAAGAGCGATTGTTCGAGGGTTTCAAGAGCCATCGTCGGCTATTGTGCCTGAAACGGCGTGCGCGATGGCATGCGGCGCACTACGACTACCAGTGTTTTTGGGTGCCGTACCACTGGCTACCGCCGTGGTCGAGGTGCAGGACCGGTCGCCCCATGAGCCGCTTTTCCTTGCCATAATGCTGCTGCAACGCCAAGCCAAACCACATGTCCGCACCCTCGAAGTGATCCAATTCGGCGTATTTTGTCTTGTCCATAAAGGCCTTGCGAAAGACCTGCAGAAATCCAACCGGTACGCCTTCGGCCTCGCGATAGCGATACTCCCCCGCGCCCTCAACGAGCTCGTCCCAATGATCCCAAGGCTTTCGCTCGCCTAACAGGATTTGAGCGGTGGTCTCTTCGTTCAGCATCATACGGCCATCGGGCGCGATAAAATCGCTATCTTTCGACGCTTCATGAATCCGCGCAAACATGTCCGGCGCCAGCAAGATGTCCGCGTCCATTAGACAAATCCAATCGCCCGCCGCCATCTGCACGGCCTCGTTAATCATGTAGCCCTTCGCATTCGTATTGCGCTCGCGGAACGGCGCACGAACGATACGCAAACTAGGATGGGCACGATGCATGCTGTCGATGAGATCATCCGTTGCATCTTGACCCGGCACGTAGCACACGATGACTTCAAGTTGATCGAGATCGAAATCTTGTTGGTGTGCGAGACATTGCAACGTTGCTTGCAGTCGGCGTGTATAGCGCGAATTCACGATAACAATCGAATATTGAACCGCGTGACTCCGGGAATTATCTTCGGCGGCGTCATACCAGAATTTGATGAACTGCGTTACAATTTTTCCGTCGATGTTCCAACACGAAATCCTCGGATCGAGAACACCGCCCAATCGAATCGGCGCATACACTTCGCCGCGAAACTCCACCGGCCGCATGCGTTCGCCGTCGCGCAGCAGAATGTAATGGCCATCCGCCTCAACGTGCAGCACCAACTTATGCCGGTACTCTTCCATCGCACATAACACTTTGCAGTGACGACCAAAACTAAACCCAATATGCTCCGCAATGCCCCCACCAAACGACACAGACAAGGTGAACGGCGGTTGCAACGTTGCTAGAGGCGTGCTGTATTTTTCCCGCGTCGTGATCGAATGCCAACGCACGCCGCCTTCCAAGACATCAAACGGTGCATTTTCGATCTCGTACTCGTACGGCATGAGTTGCCGGTTGGCTTGGCGATTCTCGACAATTTCATTGGCTTTTTTAGCTAACGCTTCATAGCCTTCGGCCCACGGGCGACGCGCGGCATCGACTTCATCATAGAATTTGTGTTGATGGCGCGCATAGTGCATTGGCGACACGATGAGTTCACCGTTCAATGGCGTCATCGTCAGCCCCGGCAACGCCTGATCCAACGCAAAAGACTTGCCATCCGATACGCGGCGCATGCTACACCCCGCAAGTGCTTCGCCTAGCGCTCGCGCATCCCGTTCCTTCTGGCGCGCAGCGATCCGTTCATGTTCTTCCAGTGACGTTTGCCGTTCTTCCGCTCGGCCACGCATTCGATGCCAATGACTCGTAAGCTTGTGCAACCCGTTCAGTGCATCGCGTCCAAATCGGGCATGTAGAAAAAATCGCAAAATGACAGCATCGGCAAATGTCTTCTCAAACGAGTTGCGCGATAATAGAATCAGGACTAGTTTGCTAACGGTGCTCGGACTTAACCGGTAGAGCCGATCGCAGAATGCATACGATTCACGCTCGTATTGTTGGTGGTCTCGGTAGAACTGCGCATCATTGACGACGTGGCCCCACAAGTCCTTATCCACCAGGCAGAATGGCAACCGCAGTAGATTCACCTCGACATCACGACCCGCCAGCGCGTGAGTAAGTTCGTTCATTTTGGTCACGGTGCTCTGCGAATGCGCGGAATTTCGAGCGCCCGTTCGAGGAACAAACGGATCGTATGTGGCGATGTTGACGACTGCGGGGCCGCACGCGAGCAAATGGTTCGCATACCCCTCCGCGTCAAATGCCAACTCAAACGGCCCTTGAATCTGCAGTCGGAACGGAATTTCCGCCTCCCGGCACGCTCCCATCCACGCGTCCAACTGGTCGGCTTGATGGCCCCGCGGAGCGAGCATAACGTCTAACAGTCCCTCATCCTTGAGACGACGCAAATCCGGTGGCGGAAACGAGGCGTCCACTCGAAGTGAGATCCGCAACCCCATCTCGCTCGCCGCTGACAAGAATACAGGCATGCGTGAGACCGAATTTTCGTCGACTAACAGGTCGACTTTTTCACAGCCAAACGCCAAGCGGTGCAAACGTAGCCAGCGCTTCACGTCGATGTTGGAATAGGGTTTTTCGCTGTGATTTGCCAAGGGCACGATGCCCCGGACGGGTGGCAATCGCTCCTCGTCGATGACAAGTGCCGGGCGTTTTTCTTGGATGGTTTCGGTCATGCAGCGGGAGACATTACTTCAAAAGGACACGTGTTTTGATGTTCAGTCCACAGTAAAAGTAAATTATACCGATCATTGCCGCAATCGGTCAACAATTTATCCATGTTACACTACCTGGAAACACGTCTAATTAAGACTAATCTGGTAGAAAGCAGACAACCGTACGAAGAACTTGCACCATGTAGCCGACGAGATTGCCACACAAGCTCTCGCGCCGGTCCTGTTGAAACGTTTGAAATAGATTCTAGAAAGAAGGGTGTCCTTGCCAAACGATCGCACGCAGCCTACGCTCGACTTTTTTTGGAGCTCGCGGCGGCGGCGCGTCGCTACCGTTTTCACTGCCTCGTTGCTGGTTACGATGTTTTCGGCATCCGTCGCCAAATCTCGGGCGGATCGCGCGTACTATTCGGGCTACGATTCAACCGCACCCCTCAATACCGAGCTTCGCTCCGACGAACCGACTCCGGAACACCGGCGAATCGAGTTGACGTTCGAAGGTATGCCCGGCGAACCCGTTCCGACGTTGTTGGGTGTACCACTAGGTGAGGAACCGTTTCCGTGCGTGATCTTCTTGCACGGTATCGGACAGGACAAGACTTTCTTTGACACGATCGCGCCGATCTTTACCGACGCGGGGTATGCATTCGCGACATTCGATCAATACACCCGCGGAGAGCGTCACCTGGGAGATGTATCGTTTATCGAAGAGGCGCTTGGTCTAAGACGGCGAGCTGCGGCGACCGTCCTCGAAACCCGTCGATTGGTGGACTATCTGGAAACGCGCGACGACATTGACTCCGATTATATCTACCTCCTCGGTGCCAGCTTCGGCGCGATCACGGGAAGCACCGCCGCGGCGTTTGAACCCAGAATTCGCGCCGTAGTCCTCGCATACGGCGGGGGTAACTTGCCCAAACTCTTTGCCAGCCGTGAAGCAAAAGCCGCGCTCGGCCCCTTGCACGGAATCGTTTCAAACATTACCAGTTTTCTGTTGGCACCCGCCGACCCAAAACAACACGTCGCGAAAATTGCACCCCGGCCAGTCTTATTGCAGAACGGCGAAGATGACGCCGTCATACCTCCATCCTCGGCGCGCG
>JAJDAB010000096.1 GCA_029262095.1 Candidatus Hydrogenedentota bacterium | reverse complement strand
CAATACCCAGGGCACTACGGCACGCAGTCCATCCCGGCCGTAGCACACGGGAGGGCACACCTCATTATGGCTACCGTTGAAGCACCAACACTGAACGAGGCCGCGAGCCAATTCATTAGCACGCCACGCAAATTGCTTATCGGCGGACAATGGGTTGACGCGGTGGACGGCAACACGTTTCCAGTAATTGACCCCGCGACAGGCGACACCGTCGCGCACGTCGCAGAAGGAACTAAGGCCGACATCGACAAAGCGGTCAAGGCCGCACGCAAAGCATTCGATTCCGGCGCGTGGCCCCAAATGCCGCCGAACGAACGCGCTAAATTATTGTGGAAGCTCGCCGATCTCATCGACGAAAACGCCGAAGAACTTGCCCAACTCGAAACACTCGACAATGGCAAGCCTTTCACCATTGCAAGCATGGCGGATATCCCACTCTCGGCCGATCACTTCCGCTATATGTCCGGTTGGGCAACACGCATCGAAGGTTCATCACTCAATATTTCCGCGCCGGGTGAATACCACGCATTCACATTGCGCGAACCCATCGGCGTCGTCGGACAAATCATTCCCTGGAATTTCCCACTCCTAATGGCGGCCTGGAAATTGGGCCCGGCACTCGCATGCGGTTGTACGGTTGTATTGAAGCCGGCCGAGCAAACACCGTTGACGGCAATCCGTCTCGGCGAACTGTGCTGCGAAGCCGGGTTCCCCGAAGGCGTGGTAAACGTCGTGACAGGTTACGGCGAAACTGCGGGCGCCGCATTGACCGAACACGAAGGCGTGGACAAAGTCGCATTCACGGGCTCGACTGAAGTCGGAAAGATCATCGTCAAAGCGGCGGCGGGCAACTTGAAAAAAGTATCGCTTGAACTCGGCGGTAAAGCGCCCAACATCGTTTTCAACGATGCCGATGTCGGCGCGGCGACGATGGGCGCTGCCAACGCAATCTTCTTCAACCAAGGCCAAGTCTGCTGCGCAGGCTCGCGCTTGTACGTGGAAAAAGACATCTTCGACGATGTTGTAAACGGCGTCGCTGAAGGTGCCAAAGGCATCAAGGTCGGAAACGGGTTCGATCCCGAAACCGTGATGGGGCCATTGGTGTCGGAAGAACAACTCAACCGCGTGACCGGTTATCTCGAAGCCGGTAAAGCCGATGGTGCGGAAGCCATCGCTGGCGGACAACGACACGGGGATCGCGGCTACTTCGTCGAGCCAACCGTACTCGTGAACACGAATCCGAACATGAAAGTAGTCCGCGAAGAAATCTTCGGCCCAGTCCTCGTCGCACAACCCTTCAGTGATATCGACGAAATCGCGGCGCAAGCCAACGACACGCCCTACGGCTTGTCCGCAGGCATCTGGACCAAAGACATCAGCAAAGCCCACAAACTCGCCAAGCGTCTTCAAGCCGGTACAGTCTGGGTCAATTGCTTCAACGTCTTCGACGCGTCCATGCCCTTCGGCGGTTATAAACAATCGGGTTGGGGCCGCGAAATGGGCAAAGAAGTACTAGAAAACTACTTGCAATGCAAATCGGTCTGCTGCCAACTCTAGCCAGCAACCACAAACTCGAATACACTACGCCGCGCGCCCAGCAATGGGCGCGCGGTTCTTCATAATCCTCTAAACGGCGAGGTACACGTATGGCGGGCGAATACCAACGAGCTCAAGAAATCCTGGATGCGGCGATGGCGTCTGTCGCGAACGAGCCTGGAATGCAGGAAGAAACGCTGTCTCGCGCGTTGATGACCCAATTGTTGACGTTTTACCGCGAACGACGTTCGGCCTCGGATATCATCAGCGAACTCGAACAACACATCCGCTCGATTCAGGATGAAGGTGATTCGGTAGTGACGCGAGGCTGTTAGGTCGCTCGAGGCTTTAAAGTGAGGTCTAGAGGGAATTCGATATACTCAATCCGCAGCTAGCCGCAAAACATTTCCGCAGAGGTTTGGCATGTCCGAATATCCCGAAACCACCAGTCACGATGTCGACGTAAACGGCACAAAAGTCCATTACCTTTCCTGCGGCGATGGCGAGCCTGTCCTCATGTTGCACGGTTGGCCTACATCGTCCCACCTGTGGCGAGACATCCTACCAATCGTGGGACGCAGTAAACGCGCGATCGCGCTTGACCTGCCCGGCTACGGTTGGTCCGACAAGCCACCCGGCACGCGCTACAGTTTTACGTACTACGAAAAAATTCTCGAAGGGTTTGCTGACGCCTTGAGCATCACGAGCACGGATTTAGTCGTGCACGACCTGGGAGGTCCCGTTGGAATATTTTGGGCGCTTCGACATCCAGAACGCGTGGGAAAACTCGCGCTCCTAAACACACTCGTCTATCCCGAAATGTCTTGGGCGGTCAAAGTATTCGGACTGTCGGTCCGACTCCCCCTCATTCGCGATTGGATTTCCAGCCCCAGTGGCCTGCGCTTCTCGATGCGGTTTGGCGTATGCAACAAGCAAAACATAACCGACGAAGTGATGCGAGGCTACCAAGAGCCGTTCGTGACGAAGGAAGCGAGGACTGGACTCTTAAAAGGCGCGCAAGGGTTAAGCATGAAAGGCTTCCACGAAATCACCGAAAACCTCTCTCAGTTTGAAGGTCCACTGCGACTCATTTACGGCGAACAAGATCGTATTCTTCCGGATGTCGCAGAAACGATGCGACGCGTGAAGGACGACTTGCCGCAAGCCGAAATTACCTCGCTCCCAAACTGCGGGCATTTTTTACAGGAAGATGATGCCGAGGCAGTAGGATCGCTACTCGAAGAGTTCTTGAGAACATCCGGTTAGCGCGGCGCACATCCCGAAACTCCGGTTCTGTCGGCCTATTCCTTCCAACACTTCAAGTACAGTGCGATCGAGTCCTTGCGCGGGCGCAACGTTCGCGTATTCGGATCAAATTTACGCACGCGAAAACCCCGCGCTTTCAAGAGTTCATCGACTTCCGCAAGAGGATGCGCACGTAACGTGTGTTTCTCCTCAAACCGGCGATAGCGGTTTCCTTCTTTCACGAAACCAGTTGTGATCCATTCAGATGTTCGTGCGTCTTCGTCGTATTCAAATTCGACGCACACGAAATGGCCTGAATAGCGATACGTCCAAGCACCGCCGGTGTAGGGGTTTTCACGGTCAAGACGGCGGACGAACGTATTGAAATCGAATACGAACACACCGCCCGGCGCTAGGTGCCGGTCCACATTACGGAAGAACTGATGTAATTGCTTCCGATTCTGCAAGTGGTGAACGCTGTCTCCGAAACAGGTGATCACGTCATATTTGCCCGGCAATCTGGCCGACTGCATCGGCCCTTGCACAAACGTCGCTTCCGGACACGCCTTCCGCGCGTACTTCAACTGCGCGCGAGAGAAATCGGCACCCGCACACGCGAAACCCTCCGATTGCGCACGGGCGAGCAGGTCACCGGTACCGCAGGCGAAATCGAGCCATGCACCGCCTTCGGACAACTTCGATCCCAGCATTTTCTCCAAGGCGCGCCACGGAAAAGCACCGTTCCAGGTCGAGCTGAAAACTCCCGCCATTTCTCTTCCATACGCTTTCATAGAATTCCCTCCGATGGCGTTCGACCGAATGCGCCGCGGTGCTGTATTGAATATGTAAACTAGGCTGCAACATGGAGAACCTATACCATGCACATGTCTGATGCCGCTCTACTCAAGCGTTGGACCGCCAATCGCGATGCCGAAGCGTTTCAAGAACTCATCACGCGTCATGCGGGGATGGTCTACGCTACCTCCCTGCGGATACTGGGCAATCGTGAGGACGCGAATGATACCGCACAAGCCTGCTTCATTAAACTCGCTGATCGCGTCCGACCTACGCGCGAATCCCTCACCGGGCTGTTACACACCATGGCGCGACGCGAATCGTACAATTTGCTCCGATCGGACTCACGCCGCCAAGCGCGCGAACGTTCATTTTCGGAGACACAATCCAGCACGGCGGTCATCACCTTTGACGACGTGAGCAATCATGTGGACTTCGCCATAGGTGAACTAGCCGAAAAAGAACGTGCGGTCATCGTGGCGCATTTCTTAGAAGGCCGCACGCACGAGTCGATCGCGGAAGAACTAGGCGTCGGACGATCAACCGTCTCCTATCGCATCGGAAAGGGTATCGAACGCATACGAGTGTCATTGGAGAAAAAGGGCATCACCGCGACGACGACTACATTAACCACTGCCATGGCCACCGCGGTTGCGGAAGCAGCACCGGCACAATTAATCTCGGCAATCGGCAAACTAGCGGTCGCGGGAACGGCGGGCACAGCCGCTTCAGTCGCCGCGACAAGTAGTTTTCTGGGGCTTTGGAAAATCGTAGCGGGCGCAAGCACTATCGTCTTAGCAGCGGGCGGCGGATTTCTTCTCGCGCAGTCGTCCAACAATGCGCCCGTTCAGACCGCGGCCCAAAACACGGAGCTATCGCCAACGAAAACCAACTCAACACCGAGCCAATCCGATAGCGAGCCAAATGCGGCAGCGACAGGTGAGACGGCAGTCGACACGGAAACGGACGAAGCAGCCATTAGAGGCAACGTCGTGAGTGTGCTGGGTTTCGCCCGGCCAGACGTTGAGATTTCAAACGATTGGCCTAGGAACATTTACCGCGGCGTGAAGGCTGACGATGAAGGCCGGTTCTCATTGCCGATCGATCCCGACGCGTCACAGTCTTGGATGGCATTCAGTCAAAACACGCAGACCGCGACCCTGTTCTCGACCGAATCCTGGGATTCCTCGGATGAATTGCATGTCGTAATGGATATGAAACTGGTGGATATTGTTGGCCGGGTCGTGCAACCAAATGGCACTGGCGTCGGGAAAGCTCAAGTTCAGTTTAGGCTAACGGGACCGAAGGGTGCCGAGTACGTTTCTGGCTTGAACATGTCCAACCAACACGGCATCTATATGGGCGGGAAATTTCCATCCGCCGACCGCTGGTCGATCGAAGCACGCGTCGTGCCGCCGGTTCCCGAAGACGCCGGTCCGTGGCAAGCAAAAACGCCGATGCGTGCCGACAGTTGGTCAATCGAACTCGCCGATCTAGAAGTACCGGACGAAACCGCAGTGAACATCACCGAGAACGGGAAGGTAGATCCCAAGCGGGCGCGCATGTACAAAGTAGATCCCAGAGCGCACTACGGTGGCTACGTCAAGAACTCGAACGGTGTTCCGATTGAGGGCGTATACGTCAATCTCATGTACGACACGAAGAATCACATGCTGGCCCATGGGCATGCGCGAACGGACGCCGACGGTTACTGGCAATGTCTGCTCCCCGCAGAACTCATGCGCCTTACCGTCCGCGCGCAACACGCCGAGTACGTTCCCACCGTAGAAGATCCAGATTTCACTAACCCTCCCCTCGCCCGGTTACAAGACCGCACAAGCGAATTTGTGATGCGACCGGGTGCGCCAATCGAGGGAATCGTCAAAAATGGCCAAGGCGATCCGGTCGGCGATGTGCTGGTGCTCGGTGGCGACCTGTATAGCACGAACGCAGGCGGCTGGAAGCGGACAGCAGGCGCACCCATCGAGGACTTGACTACCGTGCGAACAGATCGCGAGGGTCGATTTAGCCTTGGCAATCTGCATCCGGACAATGCACGACTGCAGGTTTTGTCGTATGGGTATGCCCCTCAGATCAAGAAACTGATCCCCGCCCAAATCGAAACTCCAATTGAAATTGTCCTCGACGTAGGCGGCACGATACGCGGGCGCATTACAGATGAAGCGGACAACGCCATTCCCGGTTCGTTCATTTACGGTTCGCGATGGACGATGGACGAAAGTTACCCACTCAATGTACGGGCGTTTTCCGATGACGATGGCTGGTTTGAGTTGAACCACGTCCCAACGGAAGGCTCGGCGTCGTATCGATTCGGTGTCAATGGTCAGCGAGGTTCCAAGAAGAAATATCTCTCCATGGGTGCAGATTCACTGGAGCCCAGGGATGAACCATACCTAATTACGATGTACGAGCCACTGGTATTCACCGGCCGCGTCGTCGACGCGGATACGGGCGAACCCATCAAGCGTTTTACCGTGCGTAACGGATGGCAATGGAGCAGCGCTGACCGCGTCAGCTATATCGACATGTCATCACCCTCTCGCGTCCGCGATGACGATGGCGCGTTTGAAAAGAAACTTTCCGGTGTCTCCATTTCATACCCGCCGACGACGGGTTTCGCCGTCGGCATATTCGCTGACGACTATATTCCAGCGAATTCGCCGCTGGTGTACCTCGGCGAGACAATCGAACCCTTTGAGATACGTCTCGAACGCGGAACCCCATTCAAAGGTCGCATCGTGACGAGCGACGAGAAACCCGTAAAGGGCGCTGAAGTGATGTGGGTAGGCCCCGGGGAATCGGCGACCATACAAAACGGTCAACACGACAGTCGATTCACGAATTCGCCAGCCAACGTTGACAAGACATCATCGACCGGAAAATTCGAATTGCCGCCCAGCAATGACGCGGGTCTTGTTCTCGCCGTCCATGCTGAAGGTTACGCAGTCGTTGCGTCCTCCAACTTCATTCACAACGGCGATCTCAAGTTGTTTCCGTGGGCTGAAGTGGAAGGTACGTTGCACGGCGACGATACGGACGCCGCATTCGTGCAAATGTTGCCGCTAGGTGACTGGAATATCGAAGAGAAACCACCCATCAAATGGAATTTCTGGGACGCTTCGCATACCGATGGCAGATTCGAATTTAGCTATGTACCGGCCATCCCATTTGAAGTGGGGCGCCTGACGGTGGCGGCTCGGCAAACGGAGCTGTCGCACGGAGCGTATCTGACGCCGCATGAAGGAGAGTCGCACTACCTTGAGGTGGGCGGCGACGGCGCGCGTGTGACCGGCTCGATAGTATTGCCTGACGACGTAGGATTTGATCCGAAACACATGCGTATCGCGGCGAAAACCATGGATAATAGTGGGCAGATTCAGCCAAGGTATGTGCCGAAGGTAGACGAACATGGAGCCTTTGAGATTGCGGGAATTCCAGAAGGACGCTATTCATTGGAAGCGTCTTATTACGCCCCACCAATGCCCACGGTCTGCGGCTCTGGAATGCTGATCGCCAAAGGTACGAGTGAATTCATCGTCCCGAAGACTGGCAAGGGTCC
>JAJDAB010000095.1 GCA_029262095.1 Candidatus Hydrogenedentota bacterium | reverse complement strand
ATCCAAAACCGCGACACGCTCCGGCGTACGACACGCCTGCAACGACAACAAACCATCCAAACTAACCAAAGGATAAGAAACCAAATTACCCTGCCAACCGCAAAGCAACTGCTCATGCTCCGGCGCACTTAGGAATTCCAGCTCTGATAACTTTGCGTCCGGATACGTTATCGCGCTCTCAAGCATGCGGACGAAGTGTTCACTCATCCCTGCAATGAATTCGGTATCAAACCGCGCCGTATCGTAGGAAAACGATGCTCGGAACCCTTCGTCCTCCGCTTCAATCTCTAGGAATAAGTCGAATTTCGCCGTACGCGAATCGATGTTCATCGGGGAAAGCTGTAGGCCCGCGAATTCGAGACGGGGTACCGGTGCATTTTGCAGAGCAAACATCACTCGAAATAACGGTGAACCATCGAGCTGCCGATCGGGACGCACCGCTTCGACCACTTTTTCGAACGGAAACTGTTGATTGTCGAACGCCGCCAAGCTCTCCTGCCGAACGTGTTGCAAAAATTCTCTGAAATTTTGATCGTCGTCAAACTTCGATCGTATGACGAGGGTATTGATGAAGAACCCGATGAGGTGCTGCGTTTCAGGGCGATCGCGTCCGGCAGAAGGCGTGCCGATATTGATGGCCTCGCATGCGGTGTACCGATGTAGCAGCGCGTTGAACACGCTAAGTAGCAGCATGTAAGGCGTGACGCGTTCCGTTTGCGCGAAGGAAGTCGCGCGCGCGGTTAGCTCCGGTGTTATCTGGAACGCGTGCGCCGCTCCAGCGATGGATCCGCCCTGCTGTAGGGTTTCGCCAATCGCGTCCAACGCGGAATCGTCCCACTCGCGGCCGATCCAATAGGCTCGTTGCTTTTTTGCCGTAGGCGATTCGAGCCAGTCGCGTTGCCATACCGCATAATCCGCGTATTGAATCGGAAGTCTTGCAAGTTTTGGTTGATCATCGGCGAGGAACGCGTCGTACAACACGCCAATCTCACGCAACAGAACCCCAAGTGACCAGCCATCCGACACGATGTGGTGCATCGGAAGTGCGAGGACGTGCTCGTTTTCGTCGACGTGCCAGACGCGCGCGCGTATAAGCGGGCCTGCACTTAGATCGAACGGTTGAAGGATGAAAGCTTGAACCTGATTCGACAAGTCGTCGCGATCTGCCCGTGTTGTTTCGTCTATAGAGAAATCGAGACGGGGTTCGGAATCGATGACTTGTGCGGGGATACCGTCCGAGGCATGAAAGTGCGTACGCAAGGCTTCATGACGCCTAACCACTCCTTCAATGGCGCGATGCAGCGCGTCGATGTCGAGTGGTCCCGTAACGCGAACAGCGACCGGCATCGTATAGGCGCGATTCTCTGGCTCGAGTTGATGGAGAAACCAAATGCCTTCTTGTTGCGCGGAGAGGGGGAGAGGTGCCGAACGATCGACCGGTGTTATCGCGATTGATGGGGATGAGGACGGGGCGCCGTCAGGTCTTTTTTTTTTAGCTTTTTGAGGAGTAGCGCGCGTTGTTCGGGAGAGAGGGCGCTCAACGGATCCGGTTTTGACTCCACGGGAGCTGATTCCTTTTTCGTCTGAAGGCAAATGCTACCCGCCCGCAAATCTAGCAGGTACTTTTCCCATGAAGCAATGCTGACGGACGCGTAAAATCGTAGCGCGTGTTCTCGTGCTTGCGCAGCGTAGTGGTCATAAGTCTCTTTATTCGAGACCAGCTTCGTCAAGGCATCACGCCACGGCTCAATCTCGATCGGTGGCGTATCCGCCGTTGGAATGGTGTTTTCGTCCAGGTCGTTCGTAAACGACTCGATGGGCGTGACCGGAATTACAAAATCAGTGCCCTGTTTAACCTCCGGCAACCCGCCCACATCGCTGGCGATCACCGGAACGCCACGTACCATGGCCTCCGTCACCGTTAACGGGAAATTTTCTTGCCAGACCGACGGCATCAACAAAACCCGGGTCTGTTCAAATATGCGATCGATGTTCGATTCCGGTTGCAGGATATCCACGTTGGGCAGGCTACGCATCTCTTCGATGTTGCTGGGAGTCGTACCCCAGGTCGGCACGCCGGCGAACGCGATGTCGGGCAACGCGCGCGCGAGCGCCAAAAAGATGTCTATCCCCTTAACTTGGCACGGGTTCACCAGGGTGACGTACTTGTTTTCATATCGCCCCAAGACTGGAAATGGTCCCGGTCCATATACCGGAAGATAGAGCATCTCCGGCGCCAATCGGCTATGTTCCCGAATATAGTCATCCATAAAGTGGCTCACAGCAATGATGCCGTTCGCACGCTCGAGTAACGCTGTGCGTTGTTCGCTGGGATAGAACGATTGCGGACCGAACGGAAGAAAGGTCGGAGTGTGCGCGAGGTAGATGACGCGTCCGGCGTAGCTTTCAACCGCCGCGTTCAAGAGGTTCTGCGTCGGTTCTTCGGACGATACGATTGCCCAGTCCGGTTGAACGTGCTTGAGGCGATCGATCAGGTATGAACGCATATGTCCGGGATCAGTGACCGCATGAACCGTGACGCCAGCCATCTCGAACACGATTGCGTGGTCGCTCTCCCGGATCTTGATCCCGTCATCGTGAAGGAGCTGGCGAAATTCGTCCAACGTAATTCTGCTGGGGACGCCAAGCGCCGGAGCAACGGCGATGACTTCGTGTCCACGACCCGCAAATCCTTCGGCCAGGATGCGGTTACCTTTATTCGCTCCGCCGTGCGTAGGAAAATACGGCAGATTCATGGTGAGCAGCAGTTTCATGCGGCTCACTCCGATGCGAGTTCGAGCATCGCCTGTACTTCTTCCGGCGACAATCCTTGAATCTGCTCCAGCAATTGACTCACTTCTTCAGGATCTTCCTGCTCAAGTTGCGCGTCCATTACGACAAGCGCCATCTTTTCAACCGTCGATGCGTCGAACAAGACTTGCAAAGGAATGTCGATCCCGAACGAGTCGCGAACTCGCGATGCAAGTTGCGTTAGCAGTAGCGAATGCCCGCCGAGTTCGAAGAAGTTGTCGTTGATGCCGATGGGTTCGGTTTGGAGGAGTTCTTGCCATAGGTTGACGAGGGTGGTTTCGGTGTCATTGCGCGGTGCGAGGTATTGGGCCGCGGACTCGGGCGATAGCGGTTCGGGGAGTGCTTTGCGATCGAGTTTGCCGCTCGGTGTTAACGGTAGCGCATCCAAATACACATACGCTTGCGGCGCCATATGATCGGGTAACGTCGCACAAATGTGCCCACGCAATTCGGTCGCGGGTACTTCCTGATCGGCCACAAGATACGCAACGAGTTGCGCCTCGCCGCCGAACAGTTTCGTGTCGACCACCGCGTGGTGCACAGACGCATGGCCTCGCAACACCGATTCGATTTCGCCCGGCTCAATTCGGAACCCACGCACTTTTACCTGGGCATCCAACCGACCCAAAAATTCTATCGCGCCATCTGCGCGCCAACGGCAACGGTCGCCGGTCTTATATAGCTGTGCGCCGTGCGCATCGCTATACGGGTCGTCGATAAATCGTTCCGCAGTCATCGCGGCTTGACCCCAATAGCCGCGCGCGACTTGCACGCCACCTAAATACAATTCTCCCGCAACGCCAACGGGCACCGGACTCAGGTGATCATCAAGAACATACGTCTGCGTGTTCGCAATCGGGCGGCCTATGGGTACATTCGTCAAGCCCGGCATCGGCGCGCACGCCCAATGCGTCACATCGACCGCCGCTTCCGTCGGTCCATACAAGTTGTGTAACTCGCAATCCATCTGCGCAAAAAACTGATCATGCAACGGCACGCTTAACGCCTCGCCACTGCAAATGACACGCTGCAACGCCGTGCACTGCGACATGTCCGCCGCATCTAAAAACGCCTGCAACATCGACGGCACGAAATGAATCGTTGTAATGGCTTCACGCGCTATCGTCTCCGCGAGATACGCCGGGTCTTTATGCCCTTCCGGTTTCGCCATCACCAATCGCGCACCAACGCTCAACGGCCAAAAGAATTCCCAGACCGAAACATCAAAACTAAACGGCGTCTTCTGCAATACCGCGTCATGGTCATCAATCGCAAATGCATCCTGCATCCAAAGAATACGGTTCACGACACCGCGGTGTTCATTCATCACACCCTTCGGCTGACCCGTCGATCCCGAGGTATAAATCACATACGCCAAACGCGAGTCATCCGCATCGATCTGCGGCGGCGTCGACGATTCCGTCTGATGTTCGTCCACACAAACGATGCGGCCCGCATAGCCCGATGGCATCGACTCGCGCAAATGCCCCTGCGTCAACACCACCGGTGCATCCGCATCGCTGAGCATGTACGCCAACCGCGCTTCCGGATACCCCGGGTCCAACGGCACATACGCGCCACCCGCACGAAGCACCGCATACAATGCCACGACTAATTCCACCGACCGGTCCATATACACGCCAACCAACGTCTCCGGACCAACGCCCAGCGCAATCAATTCATGTGCAAGACCATTCACCCGCGCATCCAACGACGCATACGACAACGAACCCAACGCATCCAAAACCGCGACACGCTCCGGCGTACGACACGCCTGCAACGACAACAAACCATCCAAACTAACCAAAGGATAAGAAACCAAATTACCCTGCCAACCGCGAAGCACATCATTGCGTTCGGTCTCGCTGACCAGGTGCAACTGCGACACCGGTGTAGCCGGACGTTCAACCGCGTCTGCGAGCATGTTGATGAAGTACTCGGCAAAGCGGGCGACCGTCGATTCGTCAAATATTTCCGTCTTGTATTCGAATGCGGCCGACATGGTGTCGCCGTCGAGTACCGTGCACAACGCCAAGTCGTACTTGGAAGTGCCCGTGCTAACCTCGATTGGTTTGCTCAACGTCAGGCCGCCGAACTCAAGAATGCTTTCAGAGGCTTCTTGACGGAATACGAGCATGGATTGAAAAATGGGGGAGACGCCGGCGTCGCGCTTCGGGCGTAATTCGCGGACTATCTCTTCGAAGGGGGTATCTTGATGTTCGGAAGCAGCAATCAAATCCTGTTGCACTCGGTGCAACACATCGCGAAACGATGGATCACTATTGAAGTCGGCTCGGATCGCCATCATGTTGATGAACGCCCCGATGAGCTGTTCCGTTTCAGGCGTGCGTCCCGTCGTGGGCGTACCGACTTGAAACGAATCTTGGCCGCTCAACCGGTGCAACGCGGTTTGAAATGCGGCCATCATCAGCATGAAGAACGTCACCCGTTCATCACGCGCAAACTGACGCGCGTTCTTCACAATGTGTTCCGGAATCTCGAATGTGTACGCTGCGCCTTCGTGATTCGATTCCACAGGCTGCGGTCGATCACCGGGCAGTTCTAATACGACCGGTTCATCGCCAAGGTGTTGACGCCAAAACCGTAGACTTTCTTCCCAAGCTTCTGCACCTTCCCATTGCGCTTGCCAGCGGGAATAGTCGCCATACTGCACGGGCAAATCGGGAAGATTATGTGGCGTGCCTACGATTTCCGATTCGTATATCGCGCCAATCTCTTTCAGCAAAACGCTAACAGACCAACCGTCGGACATCACATGATGCATGGATAAGATGAAGAAATATTCGTCATCACTAAGTCGCACAATAACCGGACGCCAAAGCGGTCCTTGTTCAAGATTGAAAGGACGCTTCGCAATCTCTGCGGACAATGTGGTCAGTGCTGCGTCGCGATCGGTGTCGGATAGGTGCGATAGGTCGAACTGCTCCAACGTTACGTGCTCATGCGGTACCACCACTTGAACGATTTGACCGATGATGGACGTAAACCGCGTGCGCAGAATTTCATGACGATCAGAAACGACGTTGAGCGCGCGCTCCAGCGCCGCGATATCGACTGTTCCACCAATCTGAAATTGACTGGCCGATCCGTTGTACGTCGGGCTGGACGGATCGAGCTGATTCGAGAACCAAATCCGTTGTTGGGCAAAAGAAGCACGAACGTGTTTCCGATTATTTCCTAGAAACGCGATAATGCCTTCTTTACTCTGCGCGAGCCGATCACGCTCGGACGACATCAGCTCGCCCTTGTTCGCGCGAAAGTGGAGTTGCCCATCATGAGCCGAAAGCTGGAATCCGCGGCGAAGCAGATCAATAATTAGAGATAAATCATTCATTGCGCTATTCAAACTCTTTGTGATTGGTTAAGATGATGCGAGGGATAAACACTTGGCGGTATGGTGGCTGCCATAACCGATGCCCCCGAAATTACTGGCCACCAGGGCCAAAGAGTGTACAACAATGCGAGCTGACTTCTCCAGATGTTGGTAGAATGAGGCTATCGTTGAGACCGGGTCCTATACCCTTCTCAACTATCGACCGACAGTGGTTAAGGAGCGTACGCTAATGAGATTACACCTAAGTCGCCAAGTCGTTACGCGAGAATAGTTTGCGATCAGACCTGGCGAAAATGCCGCAATGAAGTCGACTGAGATAAGCGTTCCCACTCGGGCCTATTTTGGCGTGGCCATAGTGCTCGTGCTGGCCGTCGTCCCGGCAACGTTATTGTTCGCGTCCAGCGGGCGCGGACTCTATATGACGTCCGGCGTTTGGGGCGCGCTCGCGGTCGATCTATCGGATGGTCAGTTTTACCGCCCCGTTTTCGCCGAGGATGGATACGGGGGAACACGATACATGCCATTGTTCTTCCTGTTTCATGCGGCCATTTTGTCAATAATTAAATTCCCCGCGCTTGCGGCCTATTGTGTTGTATATCCGGCCGCAATCGCCCTCGTCGGCGGACTCTACACACTCTTACGCGCACATGATGTTCCCGTTCGAATCAGCGGTGCTTGCGCGACCTTCGCACTCGCTGGTCTATCGATCCAATACGGAATCATCTCCACCCGTGGCGACCTCTTAGCCGCTGCGTTTAACATCTGGGGAGTGGCCTTTTGTGCGCGTGCCATACGCGATGAAAAATCCCAGGGCGTAACTTGGGCGGCTCTAATGTTCAGTTTCGCATTCATGACCAAGTTCACAACATTGTTCGGACTGGCGGCGAGCATCATTTGTTTCACCGCATGCGGGAGATACAAAGAGGCGCTCCGTCTACTCGCGTCCTCAAGCGCGTTGATCCTTGCCGGACTGGTTACCATTCACTTCGCCAGTGAAGGACGAGCGCTCGACTCGTTTCTCGCATGTGCATCGGGAGGCGTGGGAATTAGCGACTTCGCGATCAGCCCGTTCAAATTCTTGTATTCCGCGCGGTTGGACATTTCGTTTCTAGTGTTCTTTGTCCTCGGTTTAGTGACCTTGTCTATTCGCCGCAGGACTTTGCATTCAGATTTGCTGTCACTCTCGTTCATCTTCACACTGATCGCGACCGTAATTATCATGGCATCGCCTGGCACGGACCTCAGTCACCTTATCGATCTGACCGTGATATCAATCGCCCTTGCGTCCGCACATGTCTTCCAATTCAAGGCGCCAAAAATGTTGGTGTGGTCATTGCCCATCGCAGCGGGCTTAGGCGCGATTATCGCCATCATTGGTGCGACCGTCATAACGATGAATTCGAGCGAGTCTCATTGGTCGCAGCACGCGCGTGTGATACGTGCGGCAAGTGGCGGTTCAGGTCCACTCTTGGCTGACAATCCTTGGGTGCCCATACTCGCAGGGGAAAGGCCATTCATGTTGGACAACTTTCCGTTGCGTCTCGTGTGTGAACAGCGGCCCGAGGTGCAGGAAGACCTCTTCTCAAAAATAGAAGGTCACCATTTCCGCGCGGTTGTATTGAACGTTCCTTTGCACTTACGCGAAGAGGTCAAGGATACGAATACAGTTTGGCGCGGCAAACAATGGTATGGCGAACTGTTCTATCCACCCGGCTTTCATGAGCGGCTACTCGACGCGTACGAACCCAAGGCGTTCATTGCCGAGTACATCGTGCTCTTGCCGATATCGGATCCGATCGCTACAACCCCTTCAGCGGAATGAGCAGCATGAAGAAAACACTCGTGACGCCGCAAATTGCCGCGACCAAAAACGCATAGCCGACAATGTCCCCGAAACGCAGCCGCGTCACAGCGAGAATGGGGATACACCAAAACGGTTGAATGAGGTTCGAGGTCGAATCGCCGTACATGTACGCGAAGAGCACCGTCTTCACTGACACGCCCAACTCTTGGCCCGCCGGAATCAGATACGGAGCTTCAATGAGCCACTTAGACCCCGCCGACGGCACGAACAAATTCATGACCGCCGAATACAAATACACGAACACCGGAAACAATCTCGGCGAAGACACATCTGCAAATAATCCACCCAACCAATAGCCCAGCCCTGTATTATTCATGATCCCGAAAATGCCGGCATAGAACGGGAATTGGAGGATGATGCCCCACGATGCGCCGACGCCATCTTGGCACGCACGAATAAATGAGTCCGGCCGTCCGTGCAACAAGAGCGCGGCGACGAGGAACGTCATGTTGTACGCATTGATGTTCCAAGCACGCCCAAATCCTTGGGTGAATATTGCATGACCAAGTGGATAACCAATTAGCGCCGCCGCCAACAACACCCAAATCCGCGACCGATCAAGTGCTCCCGCGGGAGTGTCCCGGCGTTCAAGGGCCAATGGCGGTTTAGGCAGGATGTCGTCCACTTGTTCGGGCGTCAACGTAACCCGATCCCCCGGCGCTGGGTGAACCGCCATCACCGCACAAAATCCGACGAGTGCAAGAAAACCCATGTAGCCGCCGTTGAACGCGTTGAACAATGTGGACGTGACCGGCATGATCTCGTCGACAATCGGTTCACCGGTCGCCGGTTCGAGGAGTGGATTGCCGGGTGTCGCCATGATGAGGGGCGCGGAACCGGATAACCCGCCGTGCCAAATCGTGCCCAGCGCGATAAAACACCCGACGATAAGAATACGAACATCCGCTTTTGGGTTGTGCTTGCACAGGAACGGTACGAACAGCGCGCACGCAACTAGACAAAACGCCCAGTTCAAATACCCGGTCACAAACGAAAATAGGCAAGCGATAGCGATTGCCTGTCCGGGCTGTTCAGGATTTGGGATCGCTGCGATTCGATCGAGCAAATTGAATATAGGCCGCGAAGACACACACGCATGCGCCGCAACCATTGCTATCGTAAATTGCATGGCGAGCTCGAGAAGATTCCACATGCCGCCGCCCCACGCCAGCACGGTGAGTTCAACCCGGCTAACCAGCGGCTCACCATTTCCTGCTTCAGCGCCGAAGATTGCCAATAGCATCGCAATCGTCGTGAGGATCATGCAGATGACCCACGAATCCGGAATCCAGCGTTCGGTGAAACGGGAGAGACCCGCACCGAGGGACTGAAAGCGCGCTAGTAGATTCATCGTTATCCTTTTCGGGGCGCACAGATTTGAGACGGCATCGTAGTGAACGCGGACCCATTGCGCAACAGCGCGAAGCGTGGATATTTGACTCTATACCGAAACAGCCGTATACCTCTGTCTTTCATCGAACCCGACGCGGGATACATCTTAAATGGGCTACAACGCAATCAAATTCGAATCACACGGAACGACGGGCGTGATTACGCTAAATCGACCCGAACAGCGGAACGCCTTGGATATTGACATGCGGAACGAAATTTCGGACGTCGTGACCCAAATCCGTGCGGAGAAATCACTAAGCGCGCTGATCATGACCGGTGCCGGAGGCGCGTTCTGCGCCGGCGGTGATCTGAAAGCCCTGACCGAGGAGAAGCGGCCGACGACGGGTAACCGCGAACGCATCCGCCGCATGCACATCTGGTTTCACGAATTGGTCAACCTCGAGTTGCCCGTGATCGCGGCGGTCGACGGCCCGGCGTTCGGCGCGGGATTCAATATGGCGCTCGCCGCCGACTTTATTTTGTGCACACCGCGCGCGAAGTTCTGTTCCGTGTTTGGTCGTATCGGCCTCGTTCCCGACCTAGGCGGTTTTTTTCTGCTACCGAGAATCGTAGGCCTTCAACGCGCAAAGGAGATCGTATTCTCATCGCGCACAATCAGGGCGGAAGAAGCCAAGACGCTCGGCATCGTCTACGCGATTCATGAACCCGACGCGTTGATGGACGAGGCCCAAGCTTTAGCGGATCGTTTCGTCTTAGCATCCACTGATGCCATAGGCATGGCCAAGACCATTCTCAATCAATCATTCCACTCCGACCAACACGCGCTCGCGGAAATGGAATCGTATGCCCAAGCCGTCGCAATGGATTCGGCATATCATCAAGAAGCGGTTCAGCGTTTTCTGGACAAAAAGCCCCTCGAATTCGACTGGGACCGATTGAGTAAAACAGATAAGCAGGGATAGGATTCCGCTCGTGCTTCTACACAAAGAATTGTTCCCTCTCCTCGAAAACTCGCTCGCGAGTAATCTGATTGCATCCTCTCAATAATGGAAACGAATTGAAACAAACAACATGCCACACAAAGCCTGCATAACCGGCGTCTACGATACCGCCGTTGGCGTATTGCCCGGATCAAGTTGCATGGGCCTTCACGCCGAGGCGGCACGAGGTGCGGCGTCCGACGCCGGTGTTTCATTCGACGACATTGATGGCGTGCTGTGCGGGTATTCCTTGACCGAACCGCACATGATGTTGAGTTCCGTCCTCTGCGAATACGCCGGATTGCATCCAGCGTTCACGAGTGCCATTCAAGTCGGCGGCGCGACCGGCGCGATCATGGTAATGCACGCCGCCGCGCTCGTGGAATCGGGCCGATGCCGCCATGTGTTGTGTGTGGGCGGCGACAACCGCGTATCGGCACTGTCCGCAGCTGGCGCGGTCACGGCTATCGCATCGGTCGGCCACCCACAATTCGAATACCCCTTCGGCATGAGCGTACCCGCGGCCTACGGATTGGTTGCCCAACGCTACCTCCACAAATACGGCGCGACACCGGAACATCTTGCTGCTATTGCTGTGACGACACGCAAACATGCGCTACGTCATCCGAACGCGCACAAGAAAGAACCCATCACACTCGAAGACGTCGCGAACAGTCGGATCATCAGTTCACCGTTGCGCCTACTCGATTGTTGTTTGATCTCCGACGGCGCCGCTGGACTATTGG
>JAJDAB010000094.1 GCA_029262095.1 Candidatus Hydrogenedentota bacterium | reverse complement strand
TCGTTTGATTACGCATCTAAAACCTCAACTGGATCAAGATGAGGATTCCCGAACTCGATTCAGCCATTGGGATATAACTCTGTCGCCACTCCCAAACGACGAAGAGCAGGACAGAGGACTACGTTACGATCTCTATGATGTTGCACAAGACGGCAACATGCAACAGATCGCCCAACCTAGATATTTAAATCTACAATTGTTTCAATGGCGATGGAACAAAGGAGATTCAGCTTCAGTCCCACTTAGTGATGGTTCAGATTCCAAAATTGAGGCACCAAGCTTCGAAATCAACTACAAGATTAAAGTGCGGAGGCCCCAGAACCAGGAGTCGATCTATGTGACCACCAAGAGAATGGGTGAAGAACTTGGACGTACCCGGTCCAAAGCGAATCTACGTTTAATTATTGCAATTATCGGCCTTGTCATCACTACACTAAGTATTATTATTCCGCTACTTTTGCGATAATTACCTGTCAAAAGTTGGTGATTTGGGCATCATGTCCGATTACAATAGGTTTAGGGGTGTTGAGACATTGTCGAAGTAAACGCAGAGCCGAGGCAAAATGGAAACAATAAACACACATGCAACTGAAGAGAGTGAACAAAACCTAACCAGCGGTTCGTTGGCGCTCTTTTCCGAGCATAAATCCATTGGTCAAAGACTGTTAGAACTACTCTTACTCGGACGTCGAGATATTGCACTTCCTATAGGTTCTAATATACCAAGTCCTATCGAGGAAAATAGTCACACCTTCGAGACTCGCTAGATAAAATCCGGCCAAAAGAAGTTACCCTCGCTCTTCAAAGCTGACCAACTTGATTCATTTTCCTACCTTTTGGGGATTTACGTGGCTGGTCGAGATACTTCATTTGAGTGTTTCGAATCGCGCCACGCCAGTTGGATTGCGATATATTTCTGGACTGTTATTTGGGACCACTATGACTGCAACCGGTAGTCACTCTTGCCTCCAGTCTTTTCGATGAGCCGGGTCTCGCGGATGACGAGATCGTGCGAAACCGCTTTTAGCATGTCGTATACCGTCAGCGCCGCGACGGACGCGCCAGTGAGCGCTTCCATTTCAATACCCGTCTTGTGGATAACGGTGCAGGTGCAGTCGATTTGAACGTCGCGGTCGTCGTTGAGCACGATGTCGATTTGGCAATCTTCGAGGCCGATTGGGTGGCACAACGGAATTAGCTCCGGCGTCTTCTTCGCGGCCATCACGCCCGCAATGATCGCGGTCTGAAATACCGGACCCTTCTTGGTGTGGAAATCGCCATCGCGGAACAGCTTGCGCGCTTCTTCCGGCAACGCTACCACGCTACGTGCGCGAGCAGTGCGTTTGCTCGCGGCCTTGCCGGATACCTCGACCATCGCGGGTTGGTTGACTTTGTTTACGTGGGACAGCATTTAGAAGCGCCCCTTACTTTTCTCTTGGAAAAGAGAAAAGTAAGCAAAAGAGAACCATTGCCGTGCTTCGCACGGAGACACTTCATATCTAGGAATCCGCGTGCCCATCTAACCTCCGATGTGGTACATCTCTACTTTGTGATTGGTGCGTGCTGCCTCAGTCATACCAGCACGTTCCTCTGAATAGCGATCGGTTCGTTGGGTCCAGATTCCGGCGATGGTGTCGCGCAGTTCAATGTCCGAGGCGCCGTCGCGCATGGCGTCGCGAAGTCCAGTGCCTTGTGATGCGAATAAGCACGTGAATACATGGCCATCCGCGCTGAGGCGTGCGCGCGTGCATCCGCCGCAGAACGGCGCGGTAACGGACGAGATGAAGCCGACCTCTCCCCCGCCGTCTTCATACGCATAGCGCATCGCCACTTCACCGGCGTAATTCTGATCGAGTGGCGTCAGCGGATGAACCGCGTGAATGGCGTCGCGCAATTCGCGCGATGAAACGACTTCGTCTTTCCGCCATTCGTTGCAGTTGCCGACGTCCATGTATTCGATAAACCGGACGATGTGCCCTGAGCCGTAGAAATGATTGGCTAATCCGATTGCGGTGTGATCGTTTACCCCCCGGCGAATGACGGCATTGATCTTGATCGGGGTCAGTCCGGCATCTTCGGCAGCGACGATTCCATCCAAGACTTCCCGGACATTTCCCCGCCCTCCGCTCATCACCTGGAAGACTTCTTCATCAAGGCTATCCAAGCTGATCGTGATTCGTTGGAGTCCCGCGTTCGCGTGCATTTGTGCATATTCAGGCAGGAGAACACCGTTCGTGGTCAACGCGACGTCTTCGATGCCGTCAATGGAACGCAGCATACCCACTAGGTCAGCCAGGCCTTTTCTCAGCAGAGGCTCCCCGCCCGTGATACGTAACTTGGCCACACCCAGCCCTGCGAAAGCACGGGCAATACGGACAATTTCCTCAAATGACAATAGCTCCGATCGCTTCAGGAATTCATAATTTTCATGAAACCGGTCCGCAGGCATGCAATACGGACACCGAAAATTGCATTTGTCCGTGACCGAAATACGGAGATCGTGCAGCCGCCGCCCCAGCGCATCCTGCGCGGGCGTGACCGTGGTGCGTTCGACGTCCATTTGTGTCATGTCATTTGTCGTTTCATGCCCATCGATATACCGGCGCCACGTATCCGGCCTCAAACTCCGAAATGTCGCGCGACAACTCAATAATAGCGTCCGAATGGCCAAGTGTTCCAAAATCGCCCGAGGTATTCGTCCGAAGCGGTTTAGCAATCTGACGTCCTGACTCATCGAAAGTGAGTGAAACGGGCATGAAATAGGTCATATTGGGCGCGAACGTGACCGGTTCCGCGAGCGACGCCAAATTCGGATTTGGGGAGAGACCCATCGCGCGTTCGACGTGATGCAGGACATAGCGACGAAAACACACAATCGCCGATACCGGATTACCCGGCAATCCGAACACCGGTTTACCGCCCGGCGCGATCCCAAACCAGAGCGGTTTGCCCGGCCGCTGCGCGACTTTGTGGAAACGTTGTTCGACATCGAGTGCGCGTAGCGTCTCCGGCACGTAGTCAAACTTACCCATCGACACGCCCCCTGTCAGCAGCAACATGTCGACCCGTTCAAGCAATTCCGCGATGGCGGATTGAATCCGATCGCGATCATCAGGCAGGTGGTGTCGTTCCACGTCTGTGAAACCTCGCATACGAAGGCCCGCTTCAATCGCATACACGTTTGAAAGCCGGATTTGATGGAGTTCCGGGGTCTCATGCGCTTCCACCAATTCATCGCCCGTCGAAATGATGGCAACACTTGGCGGTTTGGCAACGCTGATTTCATGCGCACCAAACGCGGCGGCAATAGCGATTCGCGGCGGCGTCAAACGCACACCGGGTTCAAGTACAACATCGCCCACCTTCGCGTCCGTTCCTACTTTATGAATGAAGTTTCCGGACGCGAGTGAGAGACCATCTTGAATTACGGCTACCCCATCAGCGACTTCGATATCTTCAACTTTGACAACACAGTCTGCGCCCTGAGGCATCACCGCGCCCGTCATGACTTCGAAGCATTTACGCGCATCGTCCAACCGTTTGGCTGACTCACCGGCCCGTTGAACACCCGCGATACTAAACGCCCGCCGGTCCTTCTCCCACTCCGAACAATTGATCGCGATACCGTCCATCGTTGCGCGATCAAATGGAGGCTGTGGCCGGTCAGCGTGAATCGCTTGCCGAAGAATGGCCCCATACGCACTCGTTAAAGGGCGGGACTCCGGGGGATAGGTGGGCAAGGCCACCGCAATAATATGATCGGCTTCGGCAACCTCAATCACGATACAACTCTAAACCAGCGCATTCCGAGCATTATCCCGGTTCGCGGTGGCCGAATCCAGGCTTGGCAAAGAACCTCGTACTCTTCAGGCTTGATTTTAGTGTACAATTTGCACTAGTGTACTCCTATATTATTTATATTGGAGACTCTCTATGTCCAACCCCATAGAATTCACAATAGATGTACGAAGCGAAATAGCCGTCTATCGACAAATTGAAAACCAAGTCATGTTTGCGATCACCTCCGGTGCCTACAAAAGCGGCGACGCGCTCCCATCCGTTCGAGAAATGGCGTCGCTAACGGGAGTCAACGCAAACACCGTCACTAAAGCCTATCGAGATCTTGAACTCATGGGTCTTATAGTGACGCGTCGTGGCGTTGGCGTTCAGGTCGCACCGCAGGCCCAAAAG
>JAJDAB010000093.1 GCA_029262095.1 Candidatus Hydrogenedentota bacterium | reverse complement strand
CATAGGGATTGATTCTGTTCAAATTGTCGGTGAGTGCCGTGACTTTGGTCTGGCCGATTTGGTCGACGAAAAATTGTTGGCGGTTGAGGTTGCTGGGTTCGACGACGTCGAAGTCGGCGATGACGAGTTTTCCGATTCCAATTCGTGCTAGTGCGATCGCGACAGAAGAACCCAAACCGCCGAGGCCGGCGATGCCAACGACGGCGTTCTTGATCTTCGCGTGTACACCGGGGGTATGGCGTGCCGCCATCAGGGCTTCGAGTTCGTCACGGCTGGGCGTCTTGCCGCGTTGGATGAATACGACGGCGTCGTTTTCGCTTAGGGACATGTCCTCACGCGCGGATGCTCCGTTTAGGATCACGACATCGGCGTCTGGATTTACGCTATCGCGCAGTTCGAATAGCGTCACGTTTTCCGCGATATCACTAAAGCGTTCATTTATTTGAATGCGCACATGCAGCTCCGCTAAATCAGTTTACGTTTGAGATGTCGGAGCCGAACATCTCCCTAGCCCCCTTCAAAGGGGGATTATATGATGAGATATCCGACACCTCAATATGAAAATGGCCTAGGGCAGAGCGCGAGCAAGCTTGCGCTCTCCAAAATTATATGATGCCATGATCGGCGATGTGTTGGTAACAGGCGACGAGCTGTTCTGCGCTTTTGTCCCAGGTTAGTTCGCGGGCTCGTTGCATTCCACGGGTGATGCGGTCGGCCGACGGATTATCGAGGGCGTCTCTCATTGCTTCGGTTAGCGCGTCGGTGTCGTCGGGGAGGACGAGCATGGCCGCGCCGTCGGCGACTTCGGTTATCGCGGGAGTTGCGGAAGCGACGACAGGCGTTCCGGCGGCCATCGCTTCGAGTACGGGGAGTCCGAACCCTTCGTAGAGCGAGGGGTATACGCATGCGATCGCGTTCTTCAGCAGCATGATGATGTCGGCGCGGTCCAGGTAGCCGGCTTGCACGATGTCTCCGTTCTTGGTGTGGCGTGCGATGGTTTCGAGGATGGGGTCGGAACCCCACGCTGGATTCCCGGCGAGGAGCAATTTTGAGCAATCGGGTGTGCGTTCCCGAAGTTGGGCGTAAGCTTCGATGAGACGGACGATGTTTTTACGGGGTTCGATTGAGCCGAGGTACATGAAGTAGGGACCGGGGAGACTGAGTTTCTTGCGCAACGCTTCGAACGCGTCCTCGTCGATTTCTTGTTGAAAGGCGTCAATGTCGACTCCGTTTGGTACGACCGTGATCGAGTCCGGATCGGCGTCCAGTACGTCGACGAGTTCCTGTTTCGTGAACTTGGATACGGCGATGAGGTGATCGGCCTTGGCGATGGACTGGCGCAGTAACGTGGTCTGAACCTCGATGGTCCTGGGTGTATGTGTTTCGGGGTGGCGGAATACGGAGAGGTCGTGCACGGTTACGACGCGGCGTGCGCGCTTTGTCGCGGGCGTTGCGTGGCAGAGGTTGTGCGCGATATCTATCTCGCCGCAGAACCATTCGATTGGCGGCCATTGCAGCCTGGTCCATGCGTAATATTTTGCCAATCGGGCGCGGGGAAAGACATGCTTATGTGTGATACTCGGAAACTGGCGACCGATCAACTCGCGCGCATCGCTGCCGCCTGCGGCGAATATGCTGAGCGCGCATCTTGGATTTATTTCAGCGAGCGCTTGGATTTGGTGTAGCGCGGCGTAACCGATGCCCGTGAGTGGGGTTTCGGCGGTGCAACTTAGGTCGAGTCCGATTCGGAGCGGTGGGCTCACGGATGGGGCAGGCGTTAGTAGTTGCCGGCTTGTTGAAGGTCGTCCGCGCGCTCATCGGGGAACAGGCCGACCATACGCCCCGCGATTTCGGCGGCTTGAATTTGCGCGAGTTCGTTTTCGGCGTGGAGCATTTTGTGCAGGATAAATTTGCGCACGGTGGTCGCGGTTAGGTCGTCCTCGGTTGCGGGCGTCGATTCGTCGTGGACGATGGATTCCAACAAGCGAGTAGATGGTTGCGGTGGCAAGGGTGTCGCTTGCTTGATGGCCTTGGCGCACAAGGTTTGAGCGCGTTGAATTTCTTCACGATCTGGGTAGCGAGTGTGTAGGCGACAGAATAATACGAGCGCTTGGGCAACTTCCCCTGCGTAGTAGTGGTCGACAGCTTTACCGAATTCCAACTGTGCGTCGTCGATCGCGGTTTCCGCTGTAGGGACACTTACGTCGACGTTTGGCGCGGCCGACGCGTTTGCCGCTTGCATGGGCGATGCGTTGTCCGTAGAGATTTTTAGGGCTCGGCCGCAAGATGGGCAGAGGCCGGTTCGTCCGAGTGCAGAGCGGGGGACTTGAATGCGTTCGCCGCACATGCAGGTGACGAGGAGTTTGCGCAACGTTACTGCCTACCCAAGAAGCGCATGAGCGCGTCGAGCATGTCATCTTCCTCCGACTTCGGTTCGTCGTCGGATTGATCTTCCGTTGCATTGGTGTGCGAAACGGTTTCGGCGGGTTGGAACGCTGGTGGTTCCTCGGCCTCCGAAAATGTTTCGTTCGGCATCGCTGCATGTGCTTCCGCAGCACTGGCCCGTGCACGTTCGGTTTCGAGCTCGGCGGCGAGGCTGTTGATTTCGTCTTCTTTCTGCCCGAGTTCGGCGCGAAGCTCTTGCATTTCCGACTCGAGGTTGGCGGCATTGGGGGCTTCAGTCGCCTGATTCGCGAGCGAGGCGCGTAGTTGGTTTGCTTCTTCCCGCGCGTTGTCGAGGTCCAGCCGGGTTTCAGCGAGGAGGCTGTCCTGTTTCGTCAGATCGTCGTTCCGGCTGGCGAGATCGGTCGTGGCTTGTTCGAGGCGTTGTTCCTTGGCTTCTGATTGTTGGGCGAGACTTGCGCGTTCCGTGTCGATGGACTGTACGCGTGCTTCCAATTCAGTCGCGCGTGATTCAACGTCAGCGCGAGCGGCTTTTGCGGTCTCGAGCTGGTCGCGCAACGATTCGGTGTCGCTTGCCTGGTTGCCGAGTTCGGCGACCTGCTGGGTGAGTTCGGCGACTCTTGCCTCTGATTGCTGAAGCGTTTCTTGAACTTCGGTCAAGGCGTTTCGGTCGCGTTCTCCGGCTTCATTGGCGAATTGGAGTTGTTCGCGAAGACTTGCCGTCTCGCTTTTCGTTTGATCGAGTGCTGCCGATTGTTCGCGTAACGTGTCGAGTTCGCTGGTCGTTCCGGCGATATGCGATTGGAGTTCTGAAACTTGTGCTTCGGACGCTTTGAGCCGATCTTGAAGGCTCGTCATCGCGGAGCGGTCGTCGGCGTTTTGCTGCGTCACGACTTCGAGCTGTTGCTGTAAGTCTGCTGCGTTGCGTTGGACGTCATCAAACTTCGACGCACGTTCGCGCAACGTGTCGATCTCGCTGTTTTGTTTGTTCAGTTCTGCAACTTGTTGATCGAGCTCCGCAATGCGCGATTCAGATTCGCGGAGCTTGTTTTGGAGTTCCGCAATGACGGATTGCTCTTTGGATCCCGCTTGGGTAGCGGCTGCGAGACGCTCACGCAAATCGTTGGCATCGCGTTGGATTTCTTCGAGTAAAGCCGCTTTTTGGCGAAGTGAATCGAGTTCACCGGTTTGTGCGTTGTGGTTTGTGACTTCGCCGCTTAACGCCGCGACATGCGATGCGGTACTCCGGAGCTTTTCTTGGAGGGCTTCAATAGTGGTTTTGGCGTCTGCGTTCGATTCTGCTGCGATGTGAAGTTGACCGCGAAGTGTGTCAACTTCGATGCCTTGTTGCTCTAGTTCGTGTACGCGTTCGAGTAGAGAATTGTTTTCCGCTTCGGCAGCTGCGAGTGCATCTTGAATTTCGGCGGCAACGGACTGGTCTAACGTATTCGCGTTTCTCGCTTCGTCGAGTTGCGTGCGTAGCGCGTCGAGTTCTTCAGCGTGTTGTGCGGTGGCTGCATTTTGTGCAAATTCACCGGCTTCCTTGAGCTGCTGGGTGAGTGTGGCGTTGTTGGCTTCGGTGTCACGAATCCGTTCTTGAAGCGCGGCGAGTGCAGCGGCTTCGTTTTCCGAGGCTTCGTTCTGTGCATGGAGCTGAGAGCGAAGGTTGTCGCGTTCGCGCGCTGCCAATTCTAACGTGTCGACTCGCGCGCGTAACGCTTCCGTATCTTCCGCTGTGCGGCGGAGGTCGTTTATTTCCAGATCGCGCTGTGCGAGCGTGTCACGAATTTCAGAAAGTTCAGTATTGATTGCGGTCTTTTCGCTTGCCCACTGTTCGGCGCGGTTATCCTTCAGGTCGGGGATGGCGGCTTGTACGGGCTCGGATGAAGCGATTTCTGCTTCCGTTCGATCTTGCTCTGCTTGCTCAAGCGCTTGTTCCAGTTTCGTCAACCGTGCATGTTGATCGTCGAGGTCGTTAGAGAGCTCGTCACGTTCCGCGCGCACGCTTTCCAATTCGTGTTGCAGCGCATCCATTTGTTGTTGCTTTGATTGTGTCGCGCGATCCTGCTCTGTCCTGGACTCTTCGAGCGCGGCACGCAATCGTTCTGTTTCCGCTTGCATGTTGGCTAGATCGGTGTTATCGGTTTGCGGGATTGACGGCGCGGATCGCTCATCGAGCATGCCGCTGGGGAGCGCCGTCTGCGCGAGGACTGCTGGAACCATCACGACGCGTTGGCAGGATCGGCACCAAGTGTGCCGTCCGGCGTTGTCGTCAGCGACCGAGAGGTCGTCGCGGCATCTTGGACAATTGAACTGGATCATGTGGTGAGTCTCATATGTTGTGCCATTCAGCCACAAGGCACAATATATAGTAAGTACAGTCCTGATGGCAACCAACCTGTTGTGGACAAGTAAGTGATTTTATAGTAATCTATTGACATTATGGCGAATTACACATCTACAGAAGGTGTTGGACCGCTTTTCGACTGTATCAACTGTGCCACATTTTGGCGATCATGACATGACCATTAGCTATTTGGCTCCAGAGTTCGGCGCGTTGTCCTCAACCTTTGTGTACCGCGAGGTCGCGGAGCTCCGCGAACGGGGCTATTCCGTGCAAACGCTATCGACGCGTCATCCCGCCGATAGTGTGATCAGCGCCGAGGCGATTCCGTTTGTCGAACAGACGGAATACTTGGAGGATCGTGGTGTTGCAGCCAAACTTTTCGACGTAGTGTTCGTTCTCGCGACCAAGCCCTCGGTCTTCCTACGAACTTTCGTCACGCTCGTGCGGGATTCGATTTCGTGCGCCACGTCCCGTCCAATCGATCGCGTGAAGCTCTATTGGCATTTCGTTCAGGGATGCACGGTTTCGCGCCGTTTGCACGCGGCCGAGTCGGTGCATTTGCACGCGCATTTTGCGCATGTGCCGACATCGATAGCCATGTACGGGTCGATGTTAGCGCAAGTGTCGTTCAGCTTTACCGCGCATGCGAATGATTTGTTTGAGCGCGGCGTGGCGTTGCGGGAGAAAGTACGGCGCGCGTCGTTCGTTGCGTGTATTTCGGACTATAACCGGCGACTCTTGGTCGACATGGGGTGCGACGGGACAAAGTTGCACATTGTGCGCTGTGGCGTGGACTCGCGCGCGTACCCGATGCGGGAAGCGAAAGTGATGAGCAATCCGCCATCCATCAGCTTGGTTGCGCGGCTGGTTGAGAAGAAGGGCGTCGACGTTCTCGTACGCGCCTTGGAATTACTTCGCGATCGTGGCGTGGCGTTTCATGCAACGATTGTTGGGGAAGGTCCTCTCGAAGACGCTATACGTCGACGTATTCGCGTTGCTTCTATAGAAGGATCTGTACACATGATGGGCGCGCAGCCCCAGGAATTGGTGCGCGAAATCTTTTTGAATACGGATGTATTTGTGTTGCCGTGTGTTGAGGCGAAATCAGGCGATATGGACGGCATACCGGTGGTGCTAATAGAAGCGTTGGCGTTGGGCGTGCCGGTGGTTTCGACGACGGTTTCTGGGATACCTGAACTGGTCGAATCGGGGGTTAGTGGTGACCTGGTTTCGAGTGGAGACCCGGAAGCCTTGGCGGACGCGCTTGATGGGCTATTGGCGGATCCGGCGCGCGCAGAACGTTACTCAAGTGCTGGGCGCGCGATCGTTGAAAACGAGTTCGAGTTGGCGAACAACGTGGATCGTTTGGTTCGGTTGATTGAACGGGCGGTCGGCGCGCACGCGGGCGCCGCGTTGGCGACGCGCGCGCATGTCTGACTACAACGTCAGCGTCGTCGTCATTGGTTACAACGAAGCGGACCTATTGCACGATAGTTTGTTGTCGG
>JAJDAB010000092.1 GCA_029262095.1 Candidatus Hydrogenedentota bacterium | reverse complement strand
ATGAGTAGTGGCGACTCGATCTGCCCAACGATTTTGCCGTTGTCGAACCGGTCGCGGACTAACCACCGCGCGGGCAGAAACGGAAAACTCTCTTGCGCCATTTGAGGCACGGACACGAAAGCGCTTTCGAGGATTACGCCGGCTGGTCGCTCCTGCACCCCCAGCCACAATGTGGGTCCAGCGCCGAGTGAGCGGCCAAACAATATGATTTCCGCCGGGGCCACTCCCTGATCGTCGGTGAGGTAATCCCATGCCGCTTGGACATCGGCGTAGCAACGATTCTCAGACGGCCGCCCGTCGCTTTTGCCGTAACCGCCGTAGTCGTAGATCAGGACGTCGAATCCAAGCCACACGAAGTCTTCGACCGATTCCAACCGGTCAGCGATAGTTCCCGCGTTGCCGTGCGAGAAAATGACCGTACCTTTCGGTGCGTTCGTTTTGATGTACCAAGCATGCGTCTCGCCCATATCGTGCTTGAGCCACACGTCGTCGAATGCCCAGTCCATCGAACTAGGGTCACGCCAAAGATCACCGCCGCCCGGGAACAATATTGTACGTTGAAAGACGAACACGAGCCCGCAAATCGCGGAATAACCGACAACCAGGATTAAGACAAGTGAAACGACCATGCCTCTCCCTCGATTCGGCGTTTGAGCTGTAGAGGCCAATAACGTCCTCTATTGGTCAGCGGAACTTCGAAGTGAACGCCTAAGCCACAGGCTCAACTTCATGTTGTTCCGCGTACCGGCGTAGGCACGCCTCAATGGGTTCAAGCTATTCATACTGCATCAATTCCGAACGCAGTTTCGAGATATACGGCAGCCCCTTTAGGTAACCGGCGTAGTGCTTTCGAAACGCAAACAACGCCCGCCGACCAGGCTTATATTCATTCGTGATGTGTAGATGTTGAATGCACAAATCTATACGTTCTTGCACCGTAATCGGCGGCGCGGCCTCGCCGGTTTCCATGAGGTGTTTCGCATCGCGAAACAACCAAGGTCGCCCAATCGCGCCGCGCCCAATCATCACGCCATCACAGCCTGTTTCGAACATGCGGACGACGTCCTCTGCTTCCGTAATATCGCCATTGCCGATGATGGGCATTGAGACCGTGTTCTTGAGTTTCTCCAGCCAAGACCAATCAGCATCGCCCTGATGCCCCTGGCTGCGCGTCCGGCAATGGACAGACAAGCATTGGACGCCCAGTTGTTCGAGCATGCGGGCAACATCAAGGATGACGATGTTGTCCGCATCCCAGCCGAGCCGCGTCTTTACCGTGACCGGCAAGCTCGTCCCGTTGATCACCGATCGTACGATCGATTCAAACTTCGGCAGGTTCCGCAGAAGCCCGGCACCGGCTTCGCGCAAAGCGACTTTCTTTACCCAGCAACCGCAGTTAATATCAATGAAATCGGGATTCGCGGCCTCGGCAATGGCGGCCGCTTGCTCCATCGATTGATCGAGGGACCCGTAGATTTGCACCGCGACCGGGCGCTCTTCTTCCACGACCTGAATCTTGGCCAACGACTTCTTCACGTCACGAATCAACCCCTCGCAATTCGTAAATTCCGTGTAGAGAAGGTCCGCCCCCATCCGCTTACACATCACGCGAAAAGGAATGTCCGTGACATCCTCCATCGGCGCGAGAGCGAGGGGTTTTTCGAGCGATATGTTGCCAATTTGAACCATATAAAAGGGTTTTCCCGCACATGATCATCGCAGATACCATTGGGTGAAGGCAAAAACCGAGGTCCGTCTACGAAGGAAACTCGCTCCGAGCCGATTTCGCACGAAGTCGATTGGATTTGAGACTGGCGGCGGTACCCACAGCGCCGCCCGCGATCCCGACGACTCCGCCTGTGATTCCCAAATACGAATCCGGAATCGCACCTCGGCCGACTTCGATACATCCAATCGCTATCGAAAAGAAAACGCACGACGCCGCGATGAGCATCCAGAAGAAACATCGCACACGAAAACCTCGGAGCTCTTCAGCGTCCTCCGGTGTTAGTCCCCTATACTCGGCGGCGGCTGAAACTTCGATTCGCATTATGAACAACCAGAGAAAAAGCTCCAATAGGCCGATTCCTCCAAACAACAACGCCATGGCGAGATATCGCGTTTCCACAGCGCCAGATAGCGCCAACGAGACGCCTAATGCGAGCACTCCAGACATCGCTACCGTCGCGAGAATTGCTCTCCAGTATGAGGGCAAGTAGTCATCCAACCGTCTCGGTTTGAGGCTTGCCTCGCGGACTGCTTGCGGTAATGGCGACGCGAACACCCCCGCTTCCGTCGCGAGCTGCTGCGTGCGATTCCAGAGTGGCATGGCAAACGGCCACCAGATGAGATGAAACGCGAGCACGACGGCCATTTCAAACCGTAGACCCGCGAGGCTCAAATCGTAGCCTAGAGATTCCGCAACTACCCAACTTGTCAGGGCGGTCAGGCAAGCACTCCATGAGATCCACAGACGTGCCGCCACCGGCCGTGTCGCCAAGGTGATGCGTTCACGCACTTCCGCACCGGCATGGCGCAAAGTTCGGTTACGAAACCATACCGCGAATGGCGCAATCGGAACGATCATCAAAATCGCGAATCCGATTGAAAGTATTGAAATGCTACCGACGATCATGAAACTCGCGCCTCCCACGTTTTGATCTCGCTCAAAGCAAGTTCTCGAAATGCGGATAAGCTGATCCCGCTCAATCGCGCGTTTGTGATGGTCTCCTGAATGCTCTCCGAAACTTTCGCCGTGGTCTGCGCGTCAACTTCGGCAGCCTCGCGAATCGGTTTGACGAACACACCGCGTCCACGGCGCACGCTGAGCAATCCTGAATCCTGGAGTCGGCGGTAAGCACGCGCCACGGTGTTCCAATGGATGCCCAAATCCGATGCCATCTGCCGAACCGAGGGAAGCATGTCGCCCTGTTCAACTTCGCGGAGTGCTATAGCGCTACGAAGCGTCTTGCAGAGTTGGTCTTCCAGCGGCTCGGGGCTGTCTAGATCAATCCGAATCATAAAACTACTGTATCATACAAAGATACAGTGTGCAAACGACAATCAAGGTTTGGCGGTGAATTGCAGTGCTTTAGGTGCTAGGGCAGGAGCTTAGAGATGGCTAATACTGGGTCAGGGAAGTATCTACCGAGCAGGCGTAGGCGTGAATGCCGCCGACGAGGTTTCGCACATTCTTGAATCCGGCTTGCTTGAGGAAGTCTTGCACCATGGCCGAGCGCCCTCCGTGGTGGCACATCACAATGATCTCGTCATCGCGGCGCGATTCCACTTCGGCAAGGCGCGACTCGATCTCGTCCATCGGGATGTGAACCGCCCAATCGAGCTTGGCGATTTCGAGTTCTTCCGCGGTGCGTACGTCCAACACTAAAGGTGTCTCCCCCGCTTCGCGCATTTCATTCACTTCTTCAACGGTGCAATCGCTACATGGTGCTGCCACTGAATTACTCCTACTTAACTTTTTGGGATCTTATCCGGAAGGGGCGATTATCGTATCATATCCTGCTACCGTTCGAGCCGCTACTGGATGACGACGTTCTCTTCTGAAACAAGAATTGTAGACCGTGTCCAGTCGACAAAGTTCTGTTCGTCTGCGAAAAAAATTTCGAGGTATTCTTTGGCCTTTTCTGTCGACCAGTTACTTTTGAGTGCCTCGATACTTTCGACCCACAGTTCGGCCATTCCGTCAAATGGTTCGATGAGACCAGTGCGGGGGCCAATTACGAGATCGCGAGCGTTCGAGTCCAGCGGAAGGACTTGAACGTATCTTTTTACGCCCAGCGTAGAAAACGCGTCTTCGGGAGCGGCCTGCGGGTGTTTCTCACTCCAATAGGATTGAAACTCTTCCAGGCTCAGGTGGGGAAGACGACGCATCAGATAGCTAATTTTTAACATTGATTTTGCTCCGATCTCGGAAAGACTCTCTCCACTTGACGTATTGCCCGGAAGACCGGATACATGTCTAGAGGATTCTGAACGAGTGGCGACACACGTTTTTACTTCAAGCGTAACTGCCCGAGCTGAAATTGGTCGCGCTACTTGGAAACGTAAATCTCGCCACCTTCTTGTTGGAACGTATCGGACATTGATTCCATGCCCTGCTCTCGCGCCGCGCTTTCGTCGATGCCCAGTTTGGCCGCGTAGTCGCGAATCTGCTGAGTGATTTCCATCGAACAGAATTTTGGTCCACACATCGAACAGAAATGCGCGAGCTTGGCGCCCTCGGCGGGGAGCGTTTCATCGTGGAAGGATTGTGCGCGTTCCGGGTCCAGTGCCAGACCGAACTGGTCGCCCCACCGAAATTCGAAACGGGCCGCACTTATCGCGTTGTCACGGACCTGCGCACCGGCATGGCCTTTGGCCAAATCGGCGGCGTGCGCAGCAATTTTGTAGGTGATGACGCCTTCACGGACGTCGTCTTTATTCGGCAGGCCCAAATGCTCCTTCGGTGTGACGTAGCAAAGCA
>JAJDAB010000091.1 GCA_029262095.1 Candidatus Hydrogenedentota bacterium | reverse complement strand
AATTTGCCTATATGCAGCCCGCAATGACGAGATGAGCGCTGTGTATTACACGCAGCCTAAGGCATATAACCCCAACTACTCATCAGGAATCAAAGAAGCTCTAGGATACTGTATTCGCGTAGAGGGACGAGACCTCTATTGATTTGGTACCGCCTTTCTTTGTGCGGCGAGGGTGTAGTTCACGGGTTGGTCGGTGGCGGTGATGGGGTTGTTTTTGGTTATTTCGAAGTTAGTGGTGTCCCTGGCATGCAATCGACGCTTTTTTGTGCCGCGTTGTTTCCCTGTACTTGGTGGGCGCTTGGCCTTGCCGTATTATTGACAACGCGGTCCTATTCGCGCGTATAGTCCGAGGCATCAATTTGGGGTAGGAACGATTCTCTCTTCGGTGCGGAATATTGTAGGTCGGATACCGCTGGCTGGATGGCTTGGACGTCATCGCAAGCTCATGTTTTTTTCGTTCATTCTTTTTATGCACACGGTGGGCGCGCTCACTTCTGTCCGGGCGATCCTTGAGACCCGTACATCACAAGGCGCAATCGCTTGGGCGGTCTCGCTCAACGCGTTTCCTTATCTCGCAGTACCCACGTATTGGGTACTCGGGCAATCCCGGTTCGACAATTACGACGTTTTGCGTCACCGCCAATTTATTGCTGAGAATGAGATCGCGCAAGAACTGGTCAAGCAGGTGGTCGACGACGGCCTGTTGAGCCAACCGACCGCGAGCCGCGACATCCAGCGTGCCCGGCTTCTCCAGAGTCTGGCGAAACAGCCGTTCACCAACTTCAACGACGCCGAGCTCCTCATCGATGGCGAGGCGACGTTCGACGCGATACTCGAAGGCATCGCCTCTGCGGAGGATTACATCCTCGTCCAATTTTACATTTGGCGCGATGACGAACTCGGCCAACGCATAAAGGATGCGCTGTTGTCGAAAGCTGCTGAAGGCGTCCGCGTATATGCGTTGTACGACGCGCTCGGCAGTCTCGATTTAACCACGGAATACCTGGAAGAATTGAAACGGGGTGGCGTCGACATTCGCGGGTTCAGCACGACGAAAGGGGTCGGGAATCGGTTTCGCGTCAACTTTCGAAATCACCGCAAGATTGTGTTGGTCGATGGCCGCGTTGCCTACGTCGGCGGCAGCAACATCGGCGTTGAATACTTGGGACAACATCCCGTATTGACGCCTTGGCGCGATACACACGTGGCCGTCCGTGGGCCGGTTGTGCTCGGCGTACAAATCTCGTTTATGGAAGATTGGCAGTGGGTCGCCGAGACGACGCCAGAGCTCAATTGGTCTTTCGAGAAGGCGCCGACGGGTGACATGGCGGCGCTCTGCTTGCCGACCGGGCCTGCTGATGATCTCGAAACCGCCTCCCTATTCTTTCTCGATGCGATCAACGCTGCCGAAGAACGGCTATGGATTGTCAGTCCTTATTTCGTGCCAGATGAGCAATTGATGTCTGCGCTCCAACTCGCAGCGTTGCGCGGCGTCGATGTGCGGGTTCTCATTCCCGAGAATCCCGATCACCAACTCGTATACCTATCTTCGTTTTCGTATCTGGAAGAAGCCGAGAAATCCGGGGTAAAGCTATTTCGTTACCTGCCCGGATTTCTCCATCAGAAAGTGATGCTCATCGACGACCGGGCATCCGCAATCGGCACGTGCAATTTCGATAACCGATCGATGCGTCTCAATTTCGAAATTACGATGATTATCATTGACGAGGCGTTCGCAAGCGAAGTCGAGGCCATGCTCGAACAGGATTTTGCTGTCAGTCGGCGGGTCGTCGCCAGTGAGTACACCGACCGCCACTGGTGGTTTCGATTCAAAGTCCGCGCAGCGCGGCTGATGGCCCCAATACAATAGCGTCGGTTCCGCTTCCGGCCGGATTCCGTCTTTACTGCCCCGCGAAGTTCAGCGTGAGTTCTCTTAGTTGGTCGGTTTCTTGGATGGTTATGTACGCGGAGACCATTTCGAGGTCTTCGAAGAATTTTTCGGCGCCGTAGGCTTGGACGGCGGCGAGGCTGTAGCTGGCGGGCCAGGCGGAGGCGGTGATGGTGTATTGGCCGGGTTTTAGGCCGATGAGTTCGCCGAGGGTTTCGTCGCGGTTTTCGGGATAGAGTTGGTCATAGGTGACCATGTTGTTTCGGATGGTCATGAAGTCGGCGACGGTTTCCATTTTCATGTCGAATTGGCCGGGATGTGCGGTGAGGAAGAGTTGGACGGCTTTTGGGGGGATGTTTTGGATTCGGACTTGGAGGGACATCGCGGTGAGCGTGATGTCTTTGGTGACGTGTTGGCCTTCGGTGAGGACGACGGTTTCGGTGCGGAGGATGTTGCCCTGGATGTCGCTGGGGTTGATGTGGAGTTCGGCGTTGCCCGCGGGGAGGCCCTCGACGAGGTAGTAGCCGGTGTCGTCGGTTCGGGCGCGGATGATTTCTTCTTTGTATTCGCCGTCGTCGTCCCAGCCGAAGAAGACGGCGATACTGGCGCGGATGGGGGTCTGTTCGTCCTGGAAGTAGATGCGGCCTTGGATGGATGCGGTGCCGCTGATGAAGTCGAAGGTGGTTTCCGTTTCTTTGCCGGGTTCAATGGTAGCGGGAACGACGAGGGCGTCTTGGCGTTGGCCGTTGGCCTGAGTGCGTTTGGCGATGAGACTGCCTTCGAACCGGCGCAAGTCTTCGAAGCGGAATCGTCCTCGTCGATCGGTGCGAGTTACTAGTTCGCCCAATTCTCGCATGCCACCACCTCCGGAGTATGAATCGACGGAGATATCGGTTTCGGCGAGGGGTTTACCGCCGAGGATGGCGACGCCGGTCAACACGCCGCCGCGTTCGACGGGGAATTCTACGTTTATGACTTGCTCATCGGGTGTATGAATTTGGACATAGACGCGCTTCGCTTCGTCGTAGGTCTCGGGGTAGCCGTCGATCTCCTGGGAGACGATGCGGTATGCGCCAAGTGGTAGGTCGGGCAACGTAAAGCGTCCGCCTTCTTCCGTCTCTGCGGAGGCGACCGCGTTTGCGGGTTCCGCGCTCTGTAAATTCATTCGCAAGGCGACTCGTTCTCCGGCCTCAAAATATGCCGTAACCGTTACGCCGTCGATTCCCTTGTGCGTCGTAGCATCGAATACGCGTCCCTCGATGGTGGTACCAATGGGCGGCGCGTCGGTGGCTTGCATGGGTTCCACCGCCTCGACCGGAATCGAAGCTGGATCAGGTTCGGGTTCGTTTTCCGGAAGTGTTTCGGCCGATGGTGCTTCTTCGGATTGCGCTTCAACCGGTGTCGGTGGTTGGACGAACTGCGCTTCGGCGATCTCTGCCGAATCTCGTTGTGAATTGACGAACCATGCGCCGCCTAGTATGGCAACGAGTGCGATGCCTGCCGCGATTGCTTTTCCAATGGTCATGCCGCCGAAGAAATCTAGCGCGCTTACCAGCAAGCCTCCTGCGGCGACGTTTCCGGCGGTCTGCAATCGGCCACCGGTGAGCGCGATCTTGGCGAGCGACGCGGTCAGGCCCACGGGCATGGCTTCGGTCATCTTCGTGGAGAGGATGGTCAATAACGATGCAGACGTTGTTATGATTCCGTTTCGCTTGAGGTGGGCGCGAATTAATTCGATGCCGCGGTCAATTCGGCGGCTTACCGTGCTGCGATCAACGCCGATTTCTTTCGCGATTACCGCGTGGGTCTCGCGCTCCAAGAAGCTGGCAACCAACGGTACGCGGTTCTCCGCGGGCAACGTGCGAATGGCATCGTCAATGTATTCCTGAATGTCGTCCCAGTCGGCTTCGACGGCCGTCTCGGCTTGGCTGGCGTAGGTCTGCTCCCTGCGCGTTCGTCGCGAATCTTCGCGAATGCGTGAGATGGCCTTACGTGTCGCGACAGTGTGGAGCCATGCCGCGAGCGACGTTTGGATTTGCGGGGTCCGCTGCGCGAGCTGGAGGAAGCAGTCCTGGGTCGCGTCTTGCGCGTCCGCGTCGTTGCGAAGGATGCGCTTGCAGGCCGAGAACACCAGCCCGGAGTAACCCGTTACAAGCGAGTCAAACGCCTGCGCATCGCCCCCGGTTGTCCACCGTTCCAACAGTTCCGCATCATTCGTCGCCACAGCCCAGCCCTTTCATCGGGTCACCCTAACGTATCACTCACTACTATAGGGTCGCCACCGATTGGAATCTGGTGCGTATGCATTCCCACGCGGGAGCGTGGGAACGAGGTCTAGAGTTCGGAGAGGAATCCCGTCAATGGCGATGACGACTCCGCCTGTCCTCTTGTTGGTCCTAGGCCTGCGAGGTAGGCGGTTCTTCCGGCTTGGGTGGCTTGGGCGAATGCGGAGGCCATAGCGCGGTGGTTTTGGGCGTCGGCTAGGGCGGTGTTGACTAGGACGGCGTCTGCGCCAAGTTCCATGGCGGCTGCCGCGTGGGAGGGTGCGCCGAGGCCTGCGTCGACGACTACGGGGATGTTTGATTGTTGGATGATGAGCTGGACCATGTCGCGGGTCTGTAAGCCGCGGTTGGAACCGATGGGTGCGCCTAGGGGCATGACGGTGGCCGT
>JAJDAB010000090.1 GCA_029262095.1 Candidatus Hydrogenedentota bacterium | reverse complement strand
TGACCCCGGCGCAGTGCGTGCGTTGGTTGAACAGGGCCGTAGCCTCTTGCCAGCAGGTGTGACGGGTGTTCAGGGCGAGTTCGAAATTGGCGCATCAGTGCGCATCTCAGCGGGGGGCAGTAAAGAACTTGCATGCGGATTGGTCAATTACTCAAGCGCTGACATCGATCGCATTAAAGGTTGCAAGACTGACCAAATTCACGCCATTTTAGGGCGTAAGGATTATGACGAAATAATCCACCGCGATAACTTGGTGATTCTGCGATAATCGGCGGTCAGTGAGGGCGAGTTATTAGGCACGGTTTCGAGTGAACCGTATACCGTAAACGGAGTTTCAATCGTGGCCACTTTGGAAAGCGCGACAGCGTCGCTTCAAAAAGAAGTCGAATCCATTGGTAAGCAAGCACGCGCAGCGTCGAACGCATTGCGTTCGATGTCGCCCTCGGTCAAGAACTCAGCCTTGCGTTCAATTGCAGCAGCGCTGAAGTCGAATCGAAACGATCTCCAGAAGGCGAATGCGAAAGACCTCGAAGCCGGCCGCAAGAATCAACTCACGTCGGCTATGCTCGATCGCCTCGAACTGACCGATGCGCGCATCGATGCGATGGCCGAAGGCCTTGAACAGGTTGCTGCTCTGCAAGACCCGGTCGGCGACATCGTCCACCAGATGATCCACGCGAATGGAATGCGTATCGCCCAAATTCGGCAACCGCTCGGCGTGGTGGGCATTATCTATGAAAGCCGCCCGAACGTCACCGCTGACGCGGCAGGGCTTTGTCTCAAATCTGGGAACGCCTGCGTACTCCGGGGCGGTTCAGAAGCCATTCACTCCAACATCGCCATTGCGAACGTCTTTGTTGATGCGGCGGTTTCCGCTGGTATTCCTGAGCACGCGGTACAAGTGATTGCGACCACTGATCGCGCGGCGGTGGGGGAGATGCTCAAGTTGGATCGGTATATCGACGTCATCGTGCCGCGCGGGGGCAAAGGCCTCATCGCGCGTATCTACGACGAGTCGCGCATCCCGGTCATCGCCCATCTCGATGGCGTGTGCCATACCTATGTTCACAGTGACGCCGACGCTGAAATGGCCGAAGCGATTTGTGTGAATGCGAAATTACAACGCCCCGGCGTGTGCAATGCAATGGAAACAATGCTTGTGCATGTCGATGCCGCAAAGACGTTTTTGCCCGCCGTTGCCGATGCGTTGCGCAAAGGCGATTGCGAATTGCGAGGTTGCGAACGTTCGCAGGCGATTATCGATTGTGCCCTCGCAACCGATGAAGATTGGACGGCTGAGTACCTGGAAAAAATTCTTGCGATCAAAATAGTCGATTCATTGAAAGAGGCGATTGCGCACATTAACGAATACGGATCGCATCACTCCGATTGTATCGTTACGGAAAACTACGCGGCGGCCGAACGATTCCTCGACGAAGTCGATAGTGCTACGGTCTATGTCAATGCTTCGACGCGGTTCACCGATGGATTTCAATTTGGCCTCGGCGCCGAGATTGGCATTAGCACGAACAAACTGCATTGCCGAGGCCCGATGGCGCTCGAAGGGCTGACCTCACTCAAATACGTCATTCGAGGATCAGGTCAGATTCTTGAGTAAATCCGGTTCCAATCCTAGTCGTATCGGTATATTCGGTGGCACGTTCGATCCCATTCACAACGCGCACATCCAAATTGGTCGCGACGCCCGCGATCAATCCGATCTAGATCGCGTCTTGTTCGTCGTGGCCCACGTTCCGCCGCACAAGCAGGATTTGACGGACGCATCGTCGGAAGATCGCTACGCCATTGTCCAAGCGGCGCTCGCGGATGAACCCGGCATGGAACCATCGCGCATCGAAATCGATCGGGACGGCGTGTCGTACACCGCCGATACCTTGCATTCGTTGCATGAACAATTTCCGGACGCGGGACTCTTTCTCATCATCGGTATGGATAGCCTCATCGATCTTCCCCGTTGGCGCAAACCAGAACATATCCTGGAGCTCGCGGAGCTCTTGGTCGTCCCGCGCCCCGGCGAATGGAAACCACCCGCGGAACTCCAGGGCAATTACCAACTGCTCGACTTCAAACCCATCGACGTTTCATCGACCGATGTGCGCGCGCGCATCGAAAGCGGCGTCGACCTCGAAGGCCTCGTGCCACACGCAGCAGCAGAACTCATCCGTGAAAAAGGTTTGTATGGAAGCGCTGAAATCCATCCCACGGGCTGAAGAGTTTTTTGGCATCATCGAAGACCGATTGAAGCCCAAGACCCTGCACCATGTGTTGGGCGTTACCGAGCTGATGTTGCGCGTTGCGCCAGACCTCGGCATATCCTTGGAGGACGCGGCTGCTGCGGGTCTGTTGCATGATCTATGCAAGCCGCTAAAGCGCGCTGAGATGATTGCTGCTGCTGAAGACTACCGCCTCCCCATCAGCGAGACGCAGCGCGAGAAACCCGCCTTATTGCACGGTCCCGTCGCGGCCGAGGAAGCCAAGCGCGAGCTCAACGTCGAATCGGACGCCGTGTACGAAGCCATCTACTGGCACACGACGGGTAAGCCGGGACTAGGACTGCTCGGGCAAGCGCTCTATTTCGCCGACTTCTCCGAACCCAACCGCACCTACTCCGGCAGCGCCGAGGCGCGCGCCCTATTGAAAGCGGAAGGCTTTACCAAGGCGCTACTCTACGCAGCCGACTCGAAGCTCGAAGTCGTCCAATCCAAAGCAGCGGTCGACCCGATGACGGAGGCCTTCAATGATTGGCTTCACGAACGGTATGAGTAAACGTAAACGGGAGGGACGCGCTCCTGCGCGTCCGTAACCAATTGTGGACACGCGGGAGCGTGTCCCTCCCGGAATTGAAATCTCTCCTTTGAGCTTGGAAGAGTGTCGGTTTCCTATCCTGCGTTTCGAATTGAATACAACCGTTTTCCCGTACGAATCAACAGCCGGTCGCCGACGATTGCGGGTGTCGCCATGCCGAGGTCGTCTTCTTCGAGCGTATTTGTGTGCAGTAACTTGAACTCGTCTCCGGCTTCGAAAACGAATGTCACGCCGTCTTCATTCATACAAAAGACTTTGCCGTTATACGCCCATGGTGAGGACGTGAACCCTTTGCCCTTCGGGATGCGCTCACTTTCGAATACAACCGAGCCGTCCGCCGAGTTGTACGCACCGAGCAGACCGAAGTCATAGAGCACATACATGTTGCCATCGAACACAATCGTTGAGGGGTTATACGGTGCGCCCATCCTTTGCACCCAGCAGATGGATTCATTCGAGGTTTCGTCCTCGCCCAACGAGATATCGCCATTCGCCCCTGGGCGAATGGCATAAATCGGTCGTGATTTACGATCGCCGACGTAACCTGAAGTGACATAAAGTAGGCCGTCATCTACATACGGCACGGCGATGGTGATCGAAGACATCCCTTCCAACCACCACAAGAGCTTGCCGTCCAGGTCATAGGACCGCACTTTGCCCGTGCCCGGTGTGACGATTTCGACGCGGTCGCCCGTGTCCCAGATGTAGGGTGTCGCCCAATTGCTGCCTTCATCTTCACGGTCGACCCGCCAAACTTCGTCACCGGTCTTCTTGTCCAGTGCGAGTAAATACGACATTTCATCGTTATCGTTTACGATGTACAACCGGTCTTCATGTAACACTGGCGATGCTGCCGTGCCCCAACCGTTGCGAATCTTGTTTGGCGTCAACGTCTTCTTCCAGACTTCATTACCGTCGAAGTCTAAACACCACACGCCGAGGTTGCCGAAGTAGA
>JAJDAB010000089.1 GCA_029262095.1 Candidatus Hydrogenedentota bacterium | reverse complement strand
TGAACGTCGGGTCGTTCAGCAATCGCCACATGGCGTGATTCACTGCCGATTCCGCAAGGTAGTGCGCCTGCATCGTATTCCCGCGTGTCATGGTTGCAGTCGTTTCCGCGCCGACACGCAAAATGAATCCCATGCCCATCGTAAAGACGACCACGAGCAACAAGAGCACGGCCACGTAGGCGAAGCCTGCGCGATCCTGTTGGCGAATATGTAATCGAGTCTTTCGCACTGCACGGTCACCGCACACGCTTCCCGGTACGTTGAATGGCATTGCGCGGAAATGCGTATTCAACAAATGTCACGTTCTCGCCATCCACACCGGTAAGGGTTAATGTCAGTCGGATTCGTTCTGGCGCCTCATAGAATGCTTCGAATAGCGTGACCTGCGCGGAGAGTGGGGTAGAGGCCGCCGTCGCGGGCACGGTCTCCGTCAATGTTGTTGTCGGATTATCGAAGGTATATACGACCGCATCCATTGGGTCTTCGTCTACGAAACCATCTTCGTCATCGTCGGCTGCGACACCTTCATCGGTACTGCCGTCGCCATCGTCGTCAATCAGCTGAATGCCGGGCTGTCCGTCCAACGAAATGTCGCTGCTTGGGTCTTCATCGATGCTGCCATCTCCATCATTATCAATACCGTCCATTGGGTCTTCGTCCGAGAGGCCGTCTTCGTCGTCATCGGCTGTCGCGCCTTCATCGATACTGCCGTCTCCATCGTCATCCACGCCGGTCACGCCCGGCTGCGAATCCGCGACAAGTTCGGCCGCGGGATCTTCGTCAATACGCGGAAATAGCGGATCGTCGAAATACGCATCTCCGTCATCATTGATAAGCCCCGTGATGACGAGCACATCCCGGCTGGGTGTTTGCGCATTGGGAACTAGGACCGACGAACTTACGCGAATTCCATTCGTCATGCGCTCCATGGCGAGCAAGCCTTCCGTGTGCAATTGCGACTTGCTCATGCCGTGCGCTTCGGCTTGCAGGGCCGATCCCAGAATGCCCGCCGCAGCACCTGAAATAATCGCCATAATCGATATCGCGATCACGAGCTCGACGAGCGTCATGCCTTGTCGGGGGGCGCGACTCATATCTTGCCCAGAAAGTCTTGTGGGTCAACCACGATCGCTTCCAACGTGTCTCCGGTCTCTGTCGCAGTCAACACCACCGTGATCGCGTCCGGCTCCGCGACGGTGTCACCATCGAGATCCGTCAATGCAACGGTCCACGTAAGCGTGTACGAATCGTCACCGACCGTGACGACTTCGTTGCCATCGGCGAGTGACGCAAATGGCGTTGCCAATATTTGTTCCATTCGACTGCGCATTTGCGAGTCGAGCAGCATAGCGTCGCCTTGAGCCTCGACCGTGTCTAGGCCAGACATATAGAGTGCGGATACCGCTGCGGCCATTCCCCCGAGAATGACGACCGATAGCAGTGCTTCGATGAGTGTGAAGCCCGCGCGCGCTTTTTCCGGTGGTTTAGGTCTGCGCACGTTTGCGTAACTTGCTGTAGATGCCCCAAAGGAGCACGATTACACCGAGCTGCAACATGGCCAATATCGTCTCGCTATAGGTTAATACGTGCATCACTCCCCCTTGACTCAGTGGCAATGCGCTATTCAGTCACGGTAACGCGTCCAGCCAAGTCGTCAATTGCAACGGTAACTTGCCGTCCTCCGAGGGCTAAGACCACGGTACCAGCGGCTGACGGGGCTCCGGCCCCCGAAAAGTCGATTGTGGGTCCGCCGCCAAACGCCGCGGATACCACATCGACACCACCAAACCGTTCATCGGAAAACGACACTTGATACGGCGACATTCGAACTGTGGGATGGTCCGCCACACCGAGTGCTTCGCCGGTCTCAACATCGACTGCATCGATTTCAGTGTTTGCCGGATTCATGATGACACTCAAATTGGCGTGCGCCATTTGTTCGACTGAGAGCGTATCGCCCACCGCGTCGATCGTGACGCGGGTTGCCCTGCCGGTTCCCGCCGCAACGAGCTGCGCATACTGCAATGCGGTTGACACTTCACTCGCCGCGGCATCCAAATGGACATCGTCCAGAGATGACAGCAGCGCTGGAGTCCCCAACGCTGCCACAATCCCCAGAACGAGGATGACGATTACCAACTCAAGTAACGAGAATCCTGGCATGGTTTCTTTCCAGACGTCATCGAGACGTCACGGAAAAACTTAGAACGCGATATAACCCGCTGAATTCGCGCGGAGTTCGCCGTTCTGTTTGTTAAAGAGCCAGCCTGTGGAATCATCAATATCGCCAGCGACGATCGCGGTCGTTTTGTCGAGAACCGAGACGGTGTTCAAGTTATTGACCGGATTGTCTGGAATTCCGGTGGCCATATAGGGACCAAACGGGAAATTCACGCGGTCTAATGTTGCGCTCGTCTCTCCATCTTTGGCCGAGTATGTCGTCATCTGATTTACGTACGCTGCCGGATTGTCTGCGGCAACCGTAGCCGTTCCCGTCCCATCGGTTTTGATAGCGCCCGGATACTCCGAAGAGTGCTGGTGATAAAACAGATTGATCGCATTACGCATGACCGCAAGATTTGCAGCTAGCGTTGCATCTTCGGCATCGCTTGACGCATCTGTAAACTGCGGAATCGCCAACGCGGCCAGTATTCCGAGGATGATTATTACGATGATCAATTCAACCAGCGTAAATCCGCGGATTCCCTCCAACTTTCCTTTCATGACGCTACTCCTTTTCTCCGTTTGGCCATTTGGCCACTTTACAAGTCGCAAGACTCAACCGGCGCCGCGTGCGGCGGCGGTAAGTCTGAAGAGCGGCAGCAACACAGATACCGCTATGAAACCAACCATGACACCCATTCCGATCAGTACGATCGGTTCGAACATTGCCATTAGGCGTTTAATCTGTTTATCGGCATCATCGTCTAAATGATTAGCGATGGCTGTCATGACCTCCGCCAATGCACCTGATTTTTCTCCCGTAATCACCATCTGTTGAATGCTGGGCGAAATGAGTGGATTGTGACGGATTACCGAGGCCATGTCGCCGCCGGATACGACGCGGGCAATGAGTTCTTCTACCAATTGCCGGAATGCGCCGTTTCCACAACTGTCTCGGGCAACTTCCAAGGCTTGTACCAGGGGTACCCCGGCGTTCAACAAGGTGCCGAGCGACCGCATGAGTGCTGCGGTCTGCAGCGAATTTGTCAGTGGCCCAAGGACCGGGAGGCGGAGCATCAAGAAGTCGACGGTTCGGCGACCGCTCGGCGTCTTCACGAAGAGATAGGTGCCGATTACGACGGTCGCGATGCCAGCTATCCAGAGATACCAATAGGTCACCGCGCTATAGGAGAAGGCCATCAGAATACGCGTTGGAACGGGTAGCGCTACTCCGGATCGTTCAAATACGGTGATGAACCGAGGCAATACAAAGGTCAGGATGAACGCCACGGCGCTTATTGCGAGCGACGTGATAATCGCAGGATAAATGAGTGCGGTTGTGATCCGCGTTCGAATCTCCAAACGTTGTTGGAGGTATTCCTCGATGCGCTTGAATACTTCGACTAACTTTCCGCTGGCTTCGCCGGCTCTCACAGAACTGACGTAAAACGGTTCGAAAACTGCAGGGTGCGCAGCCATCGCGTCGGTCAGTGTGGCGCCGCCCCTCACACGGTTGCGAATATCCTCGATTAGCCTACGTGCACGATCCGTGTGCGCCTGTTTGGCCAGGGCGTCCAATCCTTCGAGGAGTGCGGTCCCCGTGCGAAGCATGAGCGCTAACTGAGCTGTGAAGTTCGCCAGTGTAGCGAGCGAAAACGGCTTGAAGAATCCGCCTGAAATTGTGTTGGCTTGAGATTTGTCTTGGACGGCCTGAGCGACGGTGGAGAGCTCGATCGGCTCAAGCCCTTGTGCACTTAGCGAATTACGCGCTTCGTGCTCATTGGCCGCCCGGATTTTTCCTTCGCGCATCTCCCCGGTCAGGGTGCGTGCGGTGTACGCTAGAGTGGGCATTGTCTACGCCGTCGCCTTGATCTGCGGTTCGTCCGCTTTATCCTCGACCAGTACTACGCGCATCACTTCTTCAAGTGTGGTTTCGCCCTTTTCGACAAGGCGAAACGCGGAATCTCTCATCGTGCTCATGCCCGATTCGGTCGCGGCTCGACGCAATTCATGTATCGATGCGCCGCGCAGGATGGCATCCCGCACCGCGTCCGTCACCGTCAACAATTCGTGGACCCCGGCTCGCCCGCGCAATCCGGTGCCGAAGCACTTGCCGCATCCTTTGCCTGTGGCAAAGTTGGACGTGGTGCCGCGCCATCCGATGGATTCGAGTAATTCGCGCGGCGGGAAGAACGGAGTCTTGCAGTCGGTGCAAATTGTGCGTATCAATCGCTGCGCGATCACCCCCGCAAGCGCAGAGGTAATTAAGAATGGCTCGATACCCATTTCCATCATTCGTGCGATCGCGCCCGCGCTCTCGTTGGTATGCAATGTGGATAAGACCAAATGACCTGTCAATGCTGCTTGAACGGCGACTTCCGCGGTGTCGCGATCACGGATTTCACCAACCATTACCACATCAGGGTCTTGGCGGAGCACGGATCGTAATACGCGTGCGAAAGTCAGTTCCTGTTCTTCGTGTACTTGTACTTGGTTAATGAGCGGTAGCTGATATTCGACCGGGTCTTCGATCGTAACGATGTTGCAGTCGATCGACGATATGAAGTTCAGGCCGCAATATAGGGTCGTCGTCTTGCCGCTACCCGTGGGGCCAGTTACAAGCAGCATTCCGTGAGGCCGCTGCAAGATACGTTTCGTCGACGCGAGTGTTTCCGAGTCGAAACCAATTTTGTCCAAATCCAGCGGCATTCGCCCCTTATCGAGAAGGCGCATCACCACTTTTTCGCCTAACACGGTCGGCATCGTAGATACGCGAATATCGATCTCTTTGCCGCCTGCGATGACTCGAATGCGACCGTCCTGAGGCATGCGGCGCTCGGCGATATCCAGTTTCGCCATAACCTTTACGCGCGAAACAATCGCGGGATGAATGTCGGCGCCAGGCGTCATTACTTCTTGCAGCGCTCCATCGACACGGTACCGAACGCGCGTGCATTGCAGGTCTGGTTCGATGTGAACGTCGCTGACGCCCCCTTTAATCGCATTGAGTACGAGCAGATTAACTAGGTTAATTATGCGCGACCCTTCGGCCTGCTCTTGGACCATCGCCAGATCTTCGTGTGGCGTTTCCGCCACGGTGACATCAGACTCGTTGAAACTCTCCAAGAAATCGACGGACTCGCCGCCTCCGCCATGCGTCTCATCGATCATGGTCTTGATGTCGTCTTGGCGACATTGAACGGGTTGGACCTTGAGGCCGGTGATTTGCTCAACATCATCGATGACGAACAGCGACGAGGCATCTGACATTGCCAACGTCAGTGTGTTGTGCACTTTGAACATCGGGAGAACGGAATATCCGGAGCACTTTTCTCTAGGAAGGAGTTTGGCAGCGGCAGGATCCACCAAACCTTTCCGCAACCAAATATGCGGAATGCCCATTTGGACGGATATCGCACTCAGAATATCGTCGTG
>JAJDAB010000088.1 GCA_029262095.1 Candidatus Hydrogenedentota bacterium | reverse complement strand
TCCACTTCTCGATGCCGAATGCCACGACCACAAAATGGTTAGCCTGAATCATCCCTTGTGGGCGGATTTGGACGCCCTGCGCGAAACATCATCAAACGAAGCAATTGGAAGTAATGATCGCGTAGTGATCGCCATATCCAGATGGATCGCTAATAGAGCCGAGATTCTGGAAAGCGAGGTATGGCCACATACACTCGATATCTTTCCAAGCGAACCACAATCCGACTGGCAATTTCTCGGATACGACGTGTCCGACACCGGTCTGCTGAGCGGCTTGAGTAATTGTGGGCTCTACTTGACTCAATCTTCGGAAGATAGACTACGGGTTGAGAATCTCCGTGACTATTGGAAAGCGCATCTTAACGAGCATCACCTGTTTGAAGAATTGACAAAGGCGCACGAATTTCGTCTCTATGCCGACAATGCCGTTTGTGAACACGCTCCCTTTTTTGTTCATGGTTTGTGGATCGTCCCACGGGACTAAAGATTACTATATGTATATGCGTGAAGATGCGCATCAAATTCGCGTATTCTAATCACCGTTTGTCCATCAACCCGTTTCGGGAATCACCATTACCATGAGTAAGAAACAATCCATCGTCGATCTTCGCAGCGACACGCTTACGCTACCCTCCAAGGCAATGCGCAAGGCGATGGCCGCTGCTGAGGTCGGCGACGACGTATTCGGTGAAGACCCTGCGGTTAACGCGCTCCAGGAAAGGGCTGCGGCGCTGTTGGGCAAGGAGGCCGCGCTATTCGTCCCCAGCGGGACGATGGCCAATTTGCTTGCCATTGCCACACAGACGGTCCCGGGCGATTCTGTCCTTCTCCACGAGGATGCGCATCCATTCCAATACGAGACGGGCGGGATGAGTATGGTCGCGGGCGTGATGCCCAAGACACTGACGGGTCCGCAGGGGCTGCTGACCCCAGAATCGGTCTCGGACGGAATCATGTTAACTCGCGACTCGCACCGATCGCATACGACGTTGGTGAGCATCGAGCAGACGACCAATCGCGGCGGTGGCGCGTGTTATTCCAAGGAATCAATTAAAGCGATTGGCGCCCTGTGCGAGGAACGCGGCATTCGCCTCCATTGCGATGGCGCGCGCATCTTTAACGCCGTCGTCGCCGACGGTGTCGACCCTGCAGCGTACGCCGCACCGTGTCACACCGTGAGCTTCTGCTTTTCAAAAGGACTTGGTTGTCCTGTAGGTTCTGTGTTGGCCGGGGACAAAGAGACGATTGAAAAAGCGCATCGGTATCGCAAGATGTTTGGCGGCGGCATGCGGCAAGCGGGTATTCTCGCCGCAGCAGCCGAGTACGCGCTCGACAACAACGTTGAACGTCTCGCAGACGATCATCGCCGCGTTACAGCATTGCGCGAGGCACTAGAAGCGATCCCAAACGTTACATTGCCGCTGCCAAGTCCGACAAATATCCTATTCATTGACGTAGCCGATGCACCCGATTTCGCCGATCGGTGCAACGTGCGCGGCGTCCGCCTGTTGCCCTTCTCCCCCACGCGCCTGCGCGCGGTGTTTCATCTCGACATCGACGACGACGGCTTACAGCGCGCCATTGATGTCATGACAGCCACGGCCCGGCAATACGCCACGGCGAAGTAGCATTCCACCCGTGGTACTGCGATTTACCCCTAGGCACAATCACAAGTGCTTCCCCCCACTAAGGTTTCCGTCGTATTAGAATTCGTTATAGTCCACCTCCCGATCGTGATGTATACTCGCCTTCCCTATTATTCGTTGGGAGTTTGAGAGACAGTCGCGAGACAACGGAGGAATTGATCATGAGTGATAGTGTTTACAAAGTCGTAGAGCTTGTCGGCACATCGACCAAGTCATGGGAAGATGCTGCTAAGGGTGCTGTAGAGCAAGCCGCGAAGTCGCTCAAGAATCTTCGCATCGCGGAAGTTGGCGATCTTGATCTGAAGATTGAAGACAATAAAGTGGTCGCTTACCGTGCGCGCGTAAAACTTTCGTTTAAATATGCCGACTAGAATCGCATCAATCCTAGCGCTTGCCATCGCCGCCCATGCGGCGATGGCGGTTGAGCTTGTAACGTTGCAAGAGTCGAACTGGGACGAGTACGTGCCGCAGGGTAAAGAAGTCGACGCGATCTACGGCGACTTTGTTCTGCGGAACGATGAAATCGTCGCGGTGATTGCATATCCATCGCCCACTCGGTCCGCGAATATGATGACAAAATCCTCGGGCGGCGGCATCATCGATCTTACGCTTCGCGATCGGCAGAGCGATCAAATCCAGGGTTTCTTTGCCGGGGGCGGTAGGTTCACCTATGCGTTCGATGGTTTTGAAGTGGATGGTGCGCCCGTAGAAACACGCGACGTTGCAGCAATCTCGGCGTCTGGAAAGACCATTTCGTTCAAATTGTTCTCGCCGGGTCGTGGAAATCGATTGCAACAAAACCTACGATACACGCTCGCGGATGGCGCGGACCATATCGAGATTACGAGCGAGTTCACGAATACGACTGACACCATCCAGTCGCTCACAATGCGAGACACGTGGCGTCATGACAATAGTAAAGACGGCGCAGCAATCCAACGATCAAAGAACGGACGCACGCAAGTCGCGTGGACCTACGACAAATGGTTTGAACAAGCATATGGTCTTACCACGCCGAGCGGCATGACACTTGTCACCCGTGCTAAAGAAGGCTGGAATGCACCGCAAGAGGTCACCTATCTGGTCAACGATTCGGAATCGATCGAGGTACCTGTGGGCGAATCCCATACGCTGACGCGGGCGTTCTATCCCGCACTGAATATGTTGGCGGCCAAGGCCAAGCATGCAGCACTCATCGGATCGCCTTGGGAGGCGGCCACGTTGACCGTCGTCGATCAGAACGGCGATGCAGTCGTTGGTGCGGACATCGACGTCATGGCGGGCGAGGATGAACTGGTTGGATCCGGAACAACGGATATCGACGGAAAGATTGAACTATATCGTTACTCAGAATCTCTCACTGGATTGGTGTCCGCTCTAGGACAGGGCAAGACGTTTTTCCCGATGCACGGTAGTATGGGCAGACACCAAACATACAAGAATACCCATCTAGCCGCGCCGGCGTGGTTCGAAGCGTCCATCACGAATGAATCCGGCGGCCCCATTCCTTGTAAAGTACAATTCCTGGGCACGGGCGATACGCCCAACCCGTTTTTCGGACCCGATCATGGGGTCGCAGCGATCCGCAACACATACTACAGCCACAACGGGTCTTTTAGACAGAAGCTTGATCCGGGTTCCTACGAAGTTATCGTGAGTTACGGGCCGGAATTCGACGCCGAAGTCTTCGAGATAAACATGGCGTACGGTACGACAACGACGCTCGAAGCGACACTGCGCCGCGTAATTGATACGCCCGGCTGGGTGAGTGCGGATTTTCATAGCCATTCAACGCCGTCGGGCGATAACGCGTCGAGTCAGCGCGGCCGCGTACTCAATTTGTTGGCTGAACACATCGAATTTGCGCCGTGTACGGAACACAACCGCATTGATACGTACGCAACGCACCTCGAGGCGTTAAACGCGGTCGATTTACTCGCGACATGTTCAGGCATGGAGCTGACGAGTAGTCCCGGCAGTTTGAATCATCACAACGTGTTTCCGCTCGTCCACAAACCGCGCACACAGGACGGCGGCGGACCCCGCACAGCGCAGAATCCGGAGATGCAGATTGAACGCATCGCACTCTGGGATGACGATTCAGAGAAACTGGTACAACAGAATCATCCGAACATCGGCTGGATGTTTTTCGACCGCAACAAAGACGGTGAAGCGGACGCTGGATTCGACAAAATGCACGGGCATATGGACGTGATCGAAGTGCATCCGCCGGTGCGAATGTTTGAAGCACCGTTCAGTGCGGAAGATCAAGGCGGCGACTTGGCGGAAAAGCCGAATAACCGCATGTTCGAGTGGGTGCAGACCCTGAACCAAGGGCATCGCGTCCCGGGGGTCGCGAACACGGACTCACACGCGAATTTCCACGGCTCCGGTTGGCTGCGCAACTACATCAAGAGCGCGAGCGATGATCCCACTAAGATCGATACGCTGGACATGGTGCGCGCCTCGCAACGTGGTAATGTGATTATGACAAACGGTCCGTATCTCGAAGTTGAAATGCGCACAGGCGACGCAACGGCTTCGCCAGGCGATGATCTTGCCGTGGCGGATGGCGAATCCGAGCTGGACGTGCGCGTGCAGTGCCCGAATTGGTTCGACGTGAACCGCGTACAGGTGTTCGTGAACGGCCGCCCCGATCCCGCACTCAATTTCACGCGTGCGTCGCACCCCGATTTCTTCGAGGATGGCACAGTGAAATTCGATCACACCATTCCGATGAACTTCGAATCGGACGCCCATGTCATCGTCGGCGTCATCGGCGAGGATTCAGAATTGGGCCCAGTCGCCGGCCCACGCCGAAGCCGGGACAAACCGGTCGCGGTAGCAAATCCGGTATTCGTGGATGTAGATGGCGACGGGTTCAATGCGAACGGCGACGACCTAGGATTCCCCCTGCCGCCAAGGCCGGAGGACTAGAGACACATAGCATAGATCAATAATCAGTCACGCCGAATTTATGTCGTTTGTATCAGCAATTGATCGTCTTAGTGCCCGATACTTTCAATCGCTTCTGGGCCTCTCAACGGCCCAGGAAATGGCGCGAATCTGACTATTTCGCAGTACCATTCCCGTCAGTTTATCCGTTCGGTAATCCATCTGATCTACGAATACCGAATAGTCTTTCGTAGCATGAACCATGTAAATGTCGTTGATTCGCACCAAGGCGTCGTAGGAGTTTGAAGCGACTCCAGAGCTTGAATCTCCCCCACCGCGCCGAAAAACTAGTTGGTTCTCCTTCGACAACCAAAGGCTAACCGATACGGGCTTGCCACCACCCAACGCGCGGCTCAGGTTGGGGTAAATCTCCGACGAATATAGCGCAGCGAGCGTGAGAAACAGAAAAATCAGTGCAGCGACACCGGACGTCGCCGCAAGTTTCTTGAGGCTGTCATTAGACGTTTTTTGGCTTTCAGCAATATTTAAAAGGTTGCTCGCCAGCACGAATAGTGCACCCAAAACTAGACCGAATAGGACAACAAGGCTGGTGGATATCCGTTCCTCCAAATTGGAATCCCACAAGACCATCACCTGTCGATTCATCAGTAGCATGAATAGGAGAATCGGAACTAGGAACCATCCGGAAAAGATCGCTATTACTATTGCGTTATTGTTTGCCGCTTCGTCCTTCGTCTCAGATTTTTCGTCCTTCGACTCATATTCTTCGTTCTTCGCCCTCATTTTGCGTTTTCTACAGTACCTGATCGCAACGACAACGGAGATGGGAACTGCAATGCCAATCGAAGCGAATAGTCGCATGCGATCGTCGATATTCGTCGTCACTTCTAAGAGATTTTGTATAGCGTATGCAAGACACCCTATCGCCAACGGAATAAAGAGTATCGCTACAGGTAGTCCCAACAGCATCGGCAACAACTTAATGTCCGCTATGCGGTTTCCTCTCGCGAAGTCCTGACCAAGCCAAATGAGGTAGCCAACAAGTAGGCAGAGCAACAGTGTCGGGAGTATCCCTGCCTTCAACACCATCTGATAGTCAATGAAGTGCGCCGGCACACCATACCTCTGAAAATGGAGATAGACGGCTGGTAATCCCATCAGCGCGGTAAGCGCTCCTCCGATCCCTGCAAACTTCAGCATGAATTCGAAACGCTCTTGGACCGACTTTCTATTTGTCTCGACTTGGTTTTTCGATTGCTCGAAATCCTCATGTGGGGAAGGATTATTCACGTCTTCACCAACCGTCATATCTGCATTCTCCAACCCGGCTACCGTCTACCCGCTGAAGAGCTTCAAGAATCGAGGCGACGTGCTTGAGGGATTGTATCGCCATCGTGCGATCCTCCCTGTCCTGTCTATCATGATAATAGAGCCAACCATCGAAGGAGACAACTGCACTCTAGACCAATCGCTCTGGAGCAACTGTTCAATACTGGAGAGCCGTAGACTGTAGAGGGAAAGCGCTATGCGGAGGTTGGAAAGACGGTTTGCGTTGCTTCGTCGCTAGGCTGGATGAGTTTCTTGATGGCGTCCCAATAGCCGTTGCAGAGTTCTGCGGTGTCGAGATGACCTTGCGCTTTGAGGTAAGCGTGAAACTCGGGCAAGCGATAGCACGGGACGGCCGCCAGAATGTGATGTTCGAGATGGTAGTTCACGTTGTTGGGCGCGAGGAGTAACCGTTCCCACCATCGCGCGTAGGTGGTGCGGGTGTGTTTGCGCGGGTCAGCGTCGAGTAAATCAGGGACAGAGCCGTGTTCGGCGGCTTGGCGAATGCGGACGATGAGCATGTGCGTGGTCATCCACGAAACCGGCCACATGAGATACAACCAGCCGTGGCCGCAGAGAAAAAGAATGCCGAACATGAGTCCGTTCGCCGCGATCCAAGTGAGCACCGCTTTCGGACCGTAGCCCTTTGCGGTGAGGCGTAGCGTCTTCAATCCTGTGCGGCCGGTCAGGTCGCGCGCGACCTTGCGGAGGAAACTGCGGCGCGCGACGGCGTAATTTACGTAGTTGGGCAGGTCCGGGTCTTCCTTTGTGCCGCCAAGACGGTGGTGCTTATTGTGTCGGACACGATACGCCTCGGCATCGGAAAAAATGAATGGTGCGGCAAGCCATTTCGCGACGAAGCGATTCCAACTCAAGCGCGTGAACATCGTTCCATGGCCGCAATCATGCACAAGGACAGCGATGCCGAGTTGACGCCCGCCAAGCAGGATGATCGCGATGGCGACGGACACAGGATGAGTCCAGTAGGCGACCGCAGTAAAGATCGCGATGATCATGAGCCAATTGCCAGCGACGATTCGTAACGCGGACCAGTCGTTTCGCCGCGTAAACCGCTGGACCTCTTCTTTGGTGAGCATATCGCTGACGAGCATGTTGATGACACCTCAGTTGCTGTGATTACAGCAACTTCGAGGGCAATACGTCAACTACAGAGGATGATCGTCCAATAGACTATCTCTCTTGTCTCCGAATGTTTGTAGTTCCGACCGCGAACCGATGCGAAGGGTTCTCGACTCTGTCAGTACTCTACGGCTTGGACCTGGGGCCTGCTTGGAGATTCCTCCAAGCAGGCTCCCGGCCACGATAGCCTGAGTCCACAGAGTTAAACGTATTCGCTTCGATTAAGCGGAGAGGTCGAATCGGTCGAGATTCATGACCTTGTCCCACGCGGCGACGAAGTCTTTCACGAATGTCTCCTGCGAGTCGTCGCATGCGTAGACTTCTGCGATGGCTCGAAGCTGTGAGTTCGAACCGAAGACGAGGTCGACCGCGGTGCCGGTCCACTTGAGATCGCCGGTGGCGAGATCGCGCCCTTCAAAGAAGTGTTCGCATTTCTCGGATTGCTTCCACTGCGTATTCAAATCGAGCAAGTTCCCGAAGAAATCGTTGGTCAAGGACTCCGGCTGTTTGGTGAATACACCGAATTCGGACTGGCCGGTATTCGCGTTCAGCACGCGCATGCCGCCAACAAGCACTGTCATTTCGGGCGCGGTCAACGTCAACAAATGCGCACGATCCACGAGCAGCACTTCCGCTTGCCTCGTGTTCTCACTACCGTAGTGATTGCGGAAACCATCTGCCGTCGGTTCGAGGAAATCAAACGATTCCACATCGGTCTGATCCTGCGCCGCGTCTGTGCGGCCCGGAGTGAAGGGAACCTGCACGTCGTGTCCGGCGTTTTTTGCCGCTTTTTCAACGGCAGCGCACCCGCCCAAAACGATCACGTCGGCGAGTGAGACTTTCTTCCCGCCGCTATTGAAGTCCGCCTGAACCTTTTCAAGGGCCTTAAGCACGTTCGACAATTCGGCCGGGTTGTTGACCTCCCAGTCCTTCTGTGGCGCGAGACGAATGCGCGCTCCGTTCGCCCCACCGCGCATGTCCGTGCCGCGGAATGTCGCGGCCGACGCCCAAGCGGTCGAAACGAGTTGGGCGATAGACAGGCCCGATGCGAGAATTTTATCCTTGAGAGCAGCAATGTCCTGCTCCCCTACCGGCTTGTGATCAGCTTCGGGAACGGGATCCTGCCACAACTGTG
>JAJDAB010000087.1 GCA_029262095.1 Candidatus Hydrogenedentota bacterium | reverse complement strand
TCGTTGTCATTTTTCTTCAACGCGGATTCGGCGGCGGCGAGGTTTTTCTTTGCGTCATCGCTGGAAACCGCGCGCGCGGATCCGAACATTACAATCGTATCTTTGATGCCGAGCCGTTCGAAGCGTTCGTCGGGTTCGAGGAATTCGGAAAGCACGCGGATAGGCCGCGCATCGTCTGAATTGATGAATGTCCGGTCGTGATAGGCTTTTGGTGGATTGAAATCTCCGAGCGCGTCGTCACTCAATGTCATGTCGGCTTCCTTTTGCGAATAATGTGAGCGCCTACTATAGACGCGTTGGGATGGATACCGCTAGCCTCGGCCCTGGAATATGTTGCGGGTTCCCGCCGTCGTGTGGCAGCATGATCGTTTGTGTTCAGGAGGGGATTTGTTTGATGGATAAGCCAGATTTAAAAGCGATGTACCGCACGCGAACGGAGGGGAATTTCCCTGATTCGGTCGATGTGTTGGGTCGGACGTTAAAGAAAGTAGAGGATCTTCGCTACGGAACGAATCCACATCAGCCTGCGGCGTTTTATCGTCCGGCGGATGGGAACGGTTTGGTGCTTGGCGCGTATAAATTGCTCAAGACGGGTAAGTCTGGCTTGAGTCAGACCAATATCGAGGACATGCATCACGCGATCGGCATTCTGAAATACCTTGCGCAGCCTTCGTGTGCGGTAATGAAACACTGCAATCCATCCGGGGTCGCGATGGAGGTTGACGGGATTCCGATGGCGGAGGTGTACCGCCGTGCGCGTGACGCGGATGCGCAAGCGGCGTTTGGCAGTGTGGTGGCGTTTAACCAGACGGTTGATGCGGACACTGCAGCGGAGATTATGGGTTCAATTGTCGAGGGAGTCGTCGCGCCGGGATTCGAGGACGACGCGTTGGACACGTTTAACGACTTCGACCGGTTCAAACGGAATAAGCAAATTCGTATCATTGAAGTTCCGCCGTTGGACAGTCTGCCACGTTACATGGATGACGGGACCGACGTATTGGAAATGAAAGTGTTCGATGATGGGAGCATGGTGTTGGCGCAGCCGTATCTATCGGTGGTGAAGACGACTGCGGATCTGATACCTGCGTTTTGTGATCATGCGAAGAAGGGGCGAATCGATATTGGCCGTGCGGCAACCGATCGGGAATTGAGCGACCTGCTGTTTGCTTGGTACGTCAACATTCATGTGCGATCGAATGGCTGTGTGATCGCGCGAAATGGCCAAACATTGGCGGTCGGTACGGGTGAACAAGACCGGGTTGGCGCGGTTCAACAAGCGGTGATCAAGGCGCGTGATAAGTACACGGGTGACGAAAGCCTCGATGGCGCGGTATTGGCTTCTGACGGGTTCTTTCCGTTTCGAGACGCGATCGACGCGGCGGCTGAAGCGGGTATTTCCGCTTTCGCGCAGCCCGGCGGTAGCGTCAATGACTACGATGTCATTGCGGCGTGTAATGAACTCAATTGTTCGATGGTGTTCACGCAGGAGCGGTGCTTTTCGCACCATTAGTGCAGTGATAGGCTGAGTTGTCGGAACGCAACATCCCCCTGGCCCCCTTCAAAGGGGGAAACCCATAGCTAGATCGGCGCGGCTAGCATGGCTTCCAAGCGCTTTGTTGCTGCGCTGGCCGGGACGAGTCGGAATAACGTGCTGCGTAACGCGCACGCAAGTCCGGACTCCCATTGGCCGATGCGTCCGAAGTTCCAGGACTGACGTTGGATGGCTTCGACGCGGGGCATTCGGCGGGATTGATAGGCGGAGAGGGCTGCGTCGATCGGCTGGTCGCTCGCTAGTTCCTCGGCCAATACGTATGCGTCTTCGATCGCCATCGCTGCGCCTTGGCCCATGTTTGGGGTCATTGCGTGAGCGGCGTCTCCTAACAATACGACACGGCCATTGACCCAAGATTGCAGTCGGACTTCTTCTAGGTCGCCGTGGATTAGATCATCGTCGTGTTGGAGCGCGGCGAGAACGCCGGGTACCGCGCCACCGAAATTGGCGAACATTTCACGGAACCGTTTGAGCCCGATGTTGCGCATGGCATCCGAATTTGGTGGTGCGTTGAGCGTGGAGAAACAGTAAGTACGCTTGGGCCCAATGGGTACGACGCCGAAACGACGGCCGCGTCCCCACATCTCCCACGGCTCGTTGACTCCGCTTGCCTGGTCGACGACTAAGCGCCAGCAGGTATACCCGGAGTATCGCCGGTCGACGTCGGTCCACATGCTCGATCGAACTGCGGAGTTGATACCATCTGCGCCGACTACGAGGTCGTAGTTCGACGTAGCCCCGTTGGCGAATGTCGCTTCAACGCCTTCGCTCTTCTCGGCGACTTGCTCGACTCCTTGTCCGAGCGAAATCGCGTCCGGACTGATGGCAGTGAGCAACGCGTCATGGAGCGCGGCGCGATGCAACGCTATCGTTGGCCCGCGTCGTGCAGCGAGGTCACTGAGGTCGGCGTCGGAGATTGGTTGCCCATCGGCCTTGGAGATTACTCCACGTGTGAACGCGTGGCCGGCGGCTTCGACGTGATCGGCGACGCCGAGTTCGCGGAGTAGGCGCATCGGATTAAATGCGAGCGCGATGCCGGCACCAACGGGCGCCCACGCCGGGGCGCGTTCGGCTAACTCAAATTGAATATCGTTCCGTTGCAGGAAGCCCGCAAGCGTCAACCCGCCGATGCCACCACCTGCGATAAGAATTTTCATCGGAGAATTCTGACCTTATAGCGTGTCGCGTTCATCTGGGGTACACGTCCGGGCCGGGTGCGTACCCGACGTCTGGCCCCAAAGAAAAGCTCAGTAGTTCTTGCATGTTCGGCAAGGCCGGATCGGTACGTGTAATTCGCCAAGAACCTTTGGATTTCCGGAACTGTAATACTGTTTCCTGGTCCGCTGATCTCGGAAACCGTACGCGTGCGTCCGCCTGTATTCCGGCATTGTCCGTCACGGCGATTCCGGTACCGCGGACGAATATTCGCACGGACACGGTACCTGATTCGACTTTCTTGAAGTCCCATGATCGCACCTGTGTGTGCAATCTGCACAAATCGTATCGTTCGAAAAACCATTGGTACGCGCGTTGCGCGTATTGATGACGCCAGCCTTGTGGATCGACGTAATCCGTTGCGTAAACATCCATTACGTCACCGAGGTCCTCATCATTAAATGCCCGGCTCCAGTCGAGTAGGCGTCCAACGATTTCGTTTGCGGTAGTTGCGTGATCCGCAGGTGGGGGATCGCCGCCGGGCCACCAATCCTGGGCGATGGGTCTTGGGTCAACTTTGTTTTCGACGCGCTGCACAACGGGTGAGTTGCTATCGGGCAAGAACGATACGGTCTCCGCGATGCGGCTTTCGACGGTACTGAATACTCGGTAATCGCCGTAATTCACCGTGCCATCGAATGGCGCTCCCTCGTTGGTAAACGCGGTGATCGCATATGCAGTGGGGTCTTCTGGCGTTGCGCTTTCGTCGAACCAAGTTCGTTGATCATTGACATCAGCGACGAGGTCGAAAGATTGTTCTCCTGCGGGCCGTTTGTACACGCGGTAGGCGAAGTCGTCTTCGCGGAAAGGCCAGGAGAGCCGTACGCCGTCATCGGATCGTTCACCGTTGGCGCCATAGACTGGCTTGGGCAACCTTGGGAGTCGAAAGGTTTGTTGCTCGTAGCGATTTTCACGGGTGTGCATGACGAAAACGCCTCGTCCCACACGTGAGGTAAATGCCGTACCCGCGCCATCGGGTTGATAGACGCGGTCAAGCATATCGGTCCAGTCTTCGGCGGTCATTGTGGAACCTGCGCGCACAACGTGTGCGAACCTAGCCATAATGTCGTCCGGTGCAGACGGTGAAAGGACCGGCACCCAGTAGTGCCGTCCGGAATTTGGCACGAGCTCGTGGACGAGTCCCGATTGCTCCAGACCGTAGGCGCCTTGCAACAGCAATCCGTCGTCGAGTTCGGCATCTAAATCGCGAAGGTTCAGATGAAACTGTGGCGACGAATCCGCTTCGACCAAGTGGAGTGCGACCTGTGCTTTTCGTTGTACGAACTCGCGTCTTGGAATGAGGCCCAGTCGCACCGTCTCCTCCAAGGTGGGTTTGACCGCGTTTCGCCACGGCGTTGAATCTTCCGCGAACCATAGGGCGGACTCGGATTCCACGATGTATATCGTTGCGCCAGCCATGACGCCATTCAATATCATCGCGCGATAGAATGCGGCGGGCATCCCCCGATCACTGTGTGCGCCGAATACTCCGGGTTCGATGTACGGTGCATTGTCGAACCACTGATCGGTTGCCGTTACTCCCCATGATTCCACCGATCCCTCTAACCACAACCCCATCGCCGACATGATTCCCGGGACTGTATGGGCGTCACTGAGTCGGCGACTGGCGTTACATGCCC
>JAJDAB010000086.1 GCA_029262095.1 Candidatus Hydrogenedentota bacterium | reverse complement strand
CACCAGACCAGCGCCCAGCCAAAAATAATGAAGCCGGGAAGGAGCAAGACCTCCGTGTGACCACCGGTGACGCGATGAACGAAACTAAACATGCCTTGACTGGTTCCGTAGCCGAGCCAACCGAAGGCAACGAACACCGAGACCAAAGTCGAACGTCTGGCAGAGATGTTTCCCCCCGCCATCGTCGCACCGGCTGGGTGAAACGCGGCCTGGCCGAGCTTGGCCATAAAGAGAATCAGAAACATGCACGCGTAGCTAAGCCCAATACCCAGTCGGTCCATCTGGAGGCCGATCGGCCCGAGTAGCATCATTGGGAACGTCAGCGCGGTCCCGCCAAGCACGCATGCGCGGAGGTAGCCACGGTCGGCCCAAACACCAAACATTGGCTGGAGCGCCCAGGTCGTGATCGTGGCGGCGGTCGCCATGAAACCGGCCGCCGCGAGCGAAACGCCAGCGATGTGCTTATAAATGGGCCAAATGCCCGCGTAACAATCGAGAAGCGAATGAATCGCGAGAAGACTCACGAACGTCTTCACGCCAGGGGAGAGCACGCGTGCGTGAGGTGCCGCGGTTGGGGAATCGATTATGGCTTCGTTCGTCGTCATGGTTTCAGCGCCCATACCTATGCGACGGGCATGCGCATTGGGTGAGCCGACCGTGGCAACTACGCAGCCGGAAGTGGACCTGCCGCCACCAGCTTCTTCCGGGCGGGATCGACGACGAGGTTTAGGCCTTCGAGCGATCGAGCGCCTAACAGCGTTTGATCGCCAGGTTCCGCGAAGACCACTTCGTCAATCGTAAATGCGTTTTCCACCCGAACAATTGCGAAACCGACGCTGCGCGTCACAACCTCGCCGTTGGCCATCATGAATTGGAGGTCTTTCTTTTCTCGATCAACCTCAATCGCCTCCAATGACGCTGCGGGAATCCAAGTATTCTCGCTTCCGGTATCCACGAGTGCACCCGCAACAACAATGGTCTTATCGCGGTCAACGTGATTCTCCAGCACGCAATCTGTGCGAAATACGCCCATGACTATCAGTTTACCAAATGATTCAAAGTGTTCCCATTTCAACCCGGCGCATAGACTAGGCCGTAGGCCCAATCATTTTGCTTGGGTCGACGATCTTGTCGAATTCCGCTTCCGTCAACAAGCCGAGGCGCAGTACCTCAATCTTGAGGGTTGTACCATTCGTATAGGCGGACTTAGCGACCTTCGCGGCGTTGTCGTAGCCGATGTGACGGTTGAGCGCAGTGACGAGCATCAATGATTCATTAAGCAACGCGTCTATCCGATCACGATCGGGTTCGATGCCAACGACACAATGATCAGTGAACGAGCGTGCGGCATCGCTGAGCAGGCGCGTGGACTGCAACACGTTGTAAATGATGACCGGCTTGAAGACGTTCAATTCAAAGTTGCCCGAAGCGCCGCCCACGTTGACCGCGACGTCGTTGCCCATCACTTGCGCGGCGACCATCGTGACCATTTCGGATTGGGTCGGGTTCACTTTGCCCGGCATGATGGAGGATCCCGGTTCGTTCGCGGGCAGACGCAATTCGCCTAGGCCGCAACGGGGCCCACTACCGAGCCAGCGCACGTCATTCGCGATTTTCATCATGCTGCACGCTACGGTTTTGAGTGCACCGTGGGCCATGACCATGGCGTCATGGGCCGCGAGCGACTCGAATTTATTTGGCGCAGATTTGAACTGGATTTTGGTGAGCTTCGAAATCTTCTGGACCGTGAGTTTGTCGAAGCCCTTCTTCGTGTTAAGCCCGGTGCCGACCGCGGTGCCGCCGATGGCGAGTTCCGATAGAAGCGGCAACACGCTCTTCACGCGCGCAATGTCGTTTTGTATCTGCTGCGTGTAACCCGAAAATTCCTGGCCAAGGGTAAGCGGTGTCGCATCCATGAGATGCGTACGGCCGATCTTGATGATCTTGTTGAACGCCTTGGTCTTCTTTTGCAGCGCCTTATGCAGATGCTCGAGCGCGGGTAATAAATCACGGTGAATTGCGGTAACGGCGGCAATACTCATCGCCGTCGGGAATGTGTCGTTCGAGGATTGCGACATGTTGACGTGATCATTGGGGTGGACGGGGTCTTTCGACCCGATCTTACCGCCGAGTTTTTCGATGGCACGGTTGGCGATGACCTCGTTCACATTCATGTTGCTCTGCGTACCGCTACCGGTTTGCCAAACGCGCAGCGGAAAGTGAGCATCCAAGTCACCAGAGACCACTTCATCCGCCGCCGATTCAATTGCGCGAGACAGTTTCTTGGAGATCAGTCCCATGTCTGCGTTCGCCTGCGCGCAAGCCTTCTTCAAGATGCCAAAACCACGGATGATTTCGTCCGGCATTTCCTCCCAACCTACGTCAAAATTTTGTATCGATCGCGCGGTTTGGCTGCCCCAATATTTGTCCGCAGGCACTTTCATTGCGCCCATCGTGTCGCGTTCAGTCCGTTGTTTCACGGTTGCTCTCCTGGTGCGTATAGTGCGCGAAAATCGCGCCAAGACGTAAGGGGATGAATGTATCGCAACGGCGGATACGGTTCAAGAGTCGCGCGGCAATTTTAGGGCCGGGAGTGCCGGTTTGTTGCGCGTTTCCCGACGCACGTCCAATTTTGGTATAGCTACATGATGCGTTGTCTTGTGCCGGTAGAAATTGGACGCAAGGAGTTGGTGCCGTCTCCTAGCCGAAGATCTGTACAAATAGTGGTTTCCTTTTCGCTGTTGATTTTTGCCGCGCGCATTCCACTTGCCCAAGGCGAATCCGATTCGAGCCTATACATTGCGCCAAGCGATCCGGCACCCACGATGCCGGGTCTCGAAGCGAATCCGCAATCGCCCGAAAAGATCGACCTTGGTCGCCTATTATTTTTTGATCCAATTCTTTCCAAGGACAAGACGATGTCTTGTGCAACGTGCCATCACCCGGCATATGGGCTCGCCGATGGCCGGGAGAAGAGCATAGGCGCGGGCGGGCGGGGTCTCGGGCCAGCCCGTTCCGGCGGCATCAAACTAGCGCGTCACGCCCCATCGTTATGGAACACAGGATTTCTAAAAACGTTCTTCTGGGACGGCCGTTCAAAAACACTCGAAGAACAAGCGGATGAAGTCTTGCGCGAACCGACGGAGATGAATCATTCGCCCGGAGAAGTTGTCACGGCCTTACAATCGTTCCCCGAATACAAGCAACGATTCGCAGATGCGTTTCCTAACGATAAAGATCCGCTAACCTACGACAACCTTTTGAAATCCTTGGCGTCGTTCCAGCGTTCGTTGTACACGCTCGATTCGCCCTATGACGATTACCGCTGGGGCAACGAGGACGCGCTAAATGAATCCGAAAAGCGGGGGATGGCGCTGTTCTTTTCCACCAAATGGAATTGCGGCACGTGTCATCCCGCGCCACTGTTCCACACGAATGAATTCGTCGTGACCGGCGTACCCGAATACGGCAAACGCGATGAGGGCCGCCGCGCGACCACCGGCGAAGGGCCTGAAGGCGCGTTCAAAGTCCCCACCCTACGAAACATCTCCCTGACCGCACCCTACATGCACAACGGCGAATTCCAAACGCTCGAAGACGTACTCCGTTTTTACGCCAACGGCGCAGGCTGGGATCATCCGAGTCTCGACCCACGGACAAAATGGATCGACACCACCGAGTCCGAGATCGAAGACGTGATCGCGTTTTTACATGCGCTGACGGACACGACGAAAGAACCAAAAGTACCCAAGGCAGTGCCGTCAGGATTGCCCGTGCC
>JAJDAB010000085.1 GCA_029262095.1 Candidatus Hydrogenedentota bacterium | reverse complement strand
TGTCATTCCGCATTTCGAACCTCTCCTGCCTTAGAAATTTTCACCACAAAGTCACAAAGTACACCAAGAACCGCATAAAGTTGGTTTCGTCGCAATATTCGTGCGCTCCGCCGAAAGAAATCCCGCAAATCCTGTAATCCTGTCTGAATAGGTGAGCCGTAAACACTTGAATCCTTTGGCAAAACGTCAGGTCGCATCGGGGTGGATTGAGAGAGTAGAATAATGGAGTTGTTCAATTGCTGAGATTTCACAGCGAGAGGTTGTAGATCGATGAATCGTTATAGCGCGCGAGACGGTTTTTGTGCAGTGACATCGTTGATGTGCTGCATGTTGGTAATGAGTTTGATGGCGGTGTCGTATGCGGCGATTGCGCAGGATGAGGTGCGTGGGAAGCCGTTGAACGCGCCGAAGGAAGACGTGAAGGGCGCGCCGTTGGGTGGCGCTGCTCCGGATGGATCGCCTTCAGGTGCTCCGATACGGGTGATTCCCGAGTCGTCGTTGGATTTGATAGAGCAGTTAGAGGGATCGAGTGAAGACCTGTTCAAATTTGAGAAGGCGAAGGACGGTGAGCACCTCAAGGTGACGTTTGCGGCGTTGGGTAGTTTCCCCTATGAGATTCCAGATAGGGAAGCGATTTTGCAGAGTGGTGACCCGACGAAATCGCCGGTCGATCAGATTCCGATCGAGATCATGGATTTGGATGCCGCGAAAGTCGTGTTGGTTGGGTTCATGGTGCCGATTGATGTCGATAGACGTGGGCAGATTAAGTCGTTCGCGTTGACGCAAAATCAAATGTTTTGCTGTTTCGGTGTGCCGCCTTCCATGAATGAATGGGTGATGGTGGAAATGGCTGAGGGCGAAACGGCGGAGTATGTGTCGGACTTGCCGATTGCAGTGTTCGGCGACTTTAAGGTCGGCGAGGAAATCGAAGACGGATACGTCATGAGCGTGTACCGTATGGCGGGCCGTGAAGTGATGGACGTGCGCGAATTGATTAAGCGCGCGGAAGGGGACTAGACCCGTTCGTGTGGAGTGCCTCGCAGGCGTTAATCAATAGACTTAGTGCCGCGAGCAAGCCCGCTCCGGTAAAGCGGTGGCAAGCCACCGCACTCCAAACAGGTGCACACACAATTATGATTCGAATCTTATTAGGTGCAGTTACCGGGGTTTCTATTCTGATTCTGATGGGCTGCGCGTCGGAAACGCCTCCAGCCAGTAACAATCAAGATGCCTCGCAGTCCCAGCGAACGGAAACAGCGCCACAATCCTCCGGGCATCATCATGAAGCGCCGCACGGCGGCACGCTCGTTGAGTTGGGCAACCATGTTGCGGCAATCGAATTCGTATTCGAGAGCGCGAGTGGGACGTTGACGGCTTACGTGTTGGATGCGCATGCGCAGAATCCGGTGCGGTTGATGGGCGGGTCTCTGTTCGTCGAGATCGAGTTGGACGGCAATGAGGAATACATTCCGCTGGAGTTGCGCGGTGTGGCGAGCTCATTGACGGGTGAGACGGAGATGAACACGTCGCAATTTCGCGGCGCAGAACGTGCCTTGCGCGGACTATCTTCGTTTGGCGGCACGATTCCGACCATCACTGTGCGCGGCGCGACGTTTCAGGACGTGGAGTTTCGATATCCGTAGAAGAATCTACGGCAACGCATAGGCGACGATTGAATCGCCGAGGTTGCTGCCTGCTCTTCCGTGGCCACCTGCGCATATGACGACGAATTGTTTACTGTTTTCACTGACGCGGTAGGTCATGGGGGTGGCCTGTCCTCCGGCGGGGAGACGTCCTTTCCAGAGTTCTTTTCCGGTTTCGGTGTTGAACGCGCGGAGATAGTCGTCCATTGCGGCGCCGATGAAGATTACGCCGCTGGCGGTGACAAGCGGGCCGCCGAGGTTGGGTACGCCGAGTTTGAGCGGGATCGGCACGGGGGCTACGTCGCGCACGGTGCCGAATTCTTCTTGCCATAGGATGTCGCCTGTGTTGAGGTCGACAGCTGCGATGGTGCCCCAAGGTGGCGCGTTGCAAGGAAGGTCCAGAGATGAAACGAGCATTTCGCGGTGCATGCCGTAGGGCGTGCCTTCTTGTTTGCCGATTTCGGCACCCGGGTTGTTGCGACGTTCTTCATCTACTTCCGCTGCTGGGATGAGTGTGACGACCCAGGGGAGGTCCATGACGTTGGCCACTAGAATTTGGCGGACCGGGTCGACAGCGACGCCGCCCCAGTTGGTGCCCCCGGCGTTGCCCGGATACATGAGGGTGGGTTCGCCTACGCGCGGCGGGGTGTATATGCCTTCGTAGTGGAGCGATTCGATCTTGTCGCGGCAATCGCCTTTGTCGCCCCAATAGATGCCGAAGGCGTCGTCCGCAGAAAGGTCGTGCGGGACGAGTGGCGGCGGTTTGATCGGGAACGGTTGTGTTGGCGATGTGATTTCGCCGGGTACGGTGGTTTGTGGTACGGGGCGTTCTTCGACGCCGAAGATGGGTTCGCCGGTTTCGCGGTGGAGGACGAACACCATCCCCATTTTTGTGGCTTGGATGACG
>JAJDAB010000084.1 GCA_029262095.1 Candidatus Hydrogenedentota bacterium | reverse complement strand
TCGGTGAGCCGGGCGTGGGTAAGACCGCGATGGCCGAAGGACTTGCACTCAGGATTTACGAGGGCAATGTGCCGGCGATATTGCGCGATGCGGAAATTCGGATGCTCGACTTACCGGCACTGCTGGCGGGTACAAAATTTCGTGGCGATTTCGAGGCGCGGCTGAAAGCGGTGATAACGGGGTTGCAGCAGCAAGAAAACGTGATCTTGTTCATCGACGAGATTCACACGGTGGTAGGCGCGGGGTCCACAACCGATAGCACGATGGACGCGTCGAACATGTTAAAGCCGGTATTGGCATCGGGCGAAGTCCGTTGTATTGGCTCCACAACGTATGAAGAATATAAGAACCACTTCGAAAAAGATCGGGCGTTGTCCCGGCGATTCCAAAAAATCGAAATAGCCGAGCCGACCGTTGAAGAAACGGTGCTCATCCTTCGTGGACTTAAATCGCAATATGAAGAGCACCATAAAGTGAAGTATGCGGACACGGCGTTAAAGGCTGCTGCGGAGTTGAGTGCGAAACATATCAATGATCGCTTCCTCCCGGACAAAGCGATTGACGTGATCGACGAAGCGGGCGCGGACGTGCATCTCTTGCCGGAAGGTCAGAAAAAATCGAAGATATTGCCGAAGGATATTGAGCGGGTCGTGTCCGATATCGCGAAAGTTCCGGCGCGTAGCGTGTCGTCAACGGACAAATCCCGGCTTGGCGCTTTAGAAGACGATTTGAAGCGCGTTGTGTTTGGTCAGGAAGCCGCGATTCATGCGTTGGCAACTGCCATCAAACGATCGCGTGCGGGCCTTGGCGAGCCGGAACGTCCGGTGGGGTCGTTCTTGTTCTCAGGACCGACAGGTGTCGGGAAGACGGAAGTTGCGCGACAGTTGGCGCATGTTACCGGCGTTCATTTCGCTCGGTATGACATGAGCGAATACATGGAGAAGCACACGGTGTCGCGGCTTATCGGCGCGCCGCCGGGGTACGTCGGTTTCGACCAAGGTGGCTTGCTGACGGACGAAGTGCGGAAGCATCCGCATTCCGTATTGTTGTTGGATGAGATCGAGAAGGCGCATCCGGATGTGTTTAACATCTTGTTGCAAGTGATGGACCACGCGACTTTAACGGACAACAATGGCCGTAAAGCTGATTTTCGCAATGTGACATTGGTTATGACATCGAACGCGGGCGCGCGGGAAATGGCAGCGAACATGGTCGGCTTTCGCGCCGATTCGGATTCGGCGGATGCGAAGAGTGACAAGGCTATCGAGCGTACCTTTAGCCCAGAATTTCGGAATCGGCTGGATGCGATCATCCGGTTTAACCACCTCGATCAAGCGATCGTCGAGAACATTGTCGATAAATTCATCGGCGAGTTGCAGGGTAAATTACTCGCGCGAAAAGTGTCGTTGGAATTGACGCCGGAAGCGCGCGCGTGGTTGGCGGAGAAGGGCTATGACCGGAAGTTCGGTGCGCGACCCTTGGGGCGAACCATTCAGACGGAAGTGAAAGACCGGCTTACGGATGAATTGCTATTTGGTAAGTTGGAGAAGGGCGGTAAGGTCCGGGTTCTTGTTGAGGACGATGCTATCGCATTTGCGTTTAGTTGAATCGGCGACTCGACTCGCTTTATAAACGCAAAGGCGCAAAGAAGAGAATGTTGGGTATCGTGCGCTATATCGATTGTTACTCGCGATCGGACGCGAGGATTTCGAGCATTCTTTTTTCGCGGGCTTCGAGGAATGCTGCTGCTGCGGGAATGCTCAAGGCGTAGACGGGAACGGTCAGCGCCAGAAACACGATTGCGGCAGCGAGTGATACCCAGACACCGTCCCGCTCCCAAAGTGCCCCGACGATCGGTCCGAGTAATGCCGCGGCCATCATTGGTCCGAACACGATGGGTAGCGTGAGCATGACCAAGAATGACGGCAGTATTGCAGCCAAGGGTTGTGCGGGTTGATCGAGTGGGCCTTCTTTCAAGCGGAATGGAAACGCGATTGACATGCCATTGCCGATAACGGTGAGTGCGAGTTGCGCTTGAAGGACCATGAGGAACGCAGCGAGAATCGTGATCGGGTGTGGGCGAAACATCAACGCGCACGGCACCATCAACATGGTAAACCAGGCGAGGATGAAACCAATCGTGATGATGTTTTTGCAGAGGATATACATGTAGCGTTTGACCGGCATGAGTACCAACACTTGGAAACCCGTGCGGTCTTGACCAAATATGTTGATGGACATGGCCGTGGTAAAAAAGATGATAGGTGCGGCGGCGGCATAGGGCGTCAAGTTGCTCCACCACTGGCCGTGGAATGGGGTTACATTTGCCGTGAACGCGATGAGAGACGCAACGATTGCGGCGATGATGTAAAACCAATGAGATGACTTGAACGTGAGGGTTCGGGTACGCGCCAGAAAGGCGAGCCCCGCAAACGCGGACCATTCGCGCGGAAGGACTGGAAGCGTGAACTGGGTCCATTTGGATTTGGGCGACACTTTCTTCTTTTTCGGAGCTGTGGCGCCGCTATGTGCGGATCGATAACGAAGCAGTACGAGGCGGTACTCGAGGCCGATGCCGATGGCTGCGATGATGGCGAGGCCTAACGACCCGAACAACGCAACACGGTATTGGTGTTGCGCAAGTCCGTAGACGCCGAGTGGAAACCACCCCAGGGGTATCCACATGTTTCCGCGCACGAGTAGTTCGCGAATCTGGAGCTCGTCCAATTCGTTGGTGGAAGTATCGATTGCGTCCTCGCCCAGTGCTGCTAGCTTTTCTTCGGAAACGCCTGCGGGCGCGGTAGCGTCTGTGCGAATTTTTGCGTAGACCCCACCCATCAAGGCCAGAATGATTATGGTGGAGACGAGCACTATCGCGATCGTGACTAACCCACGCTTCCGATTGTCCCCGAGACTCGAAAGCCATTCTCGAAAGAGTCCGAACCAAGCCACAATGGCGGTTAATGTAATCAATCCTAGCGGGAGCGTCAGCAGCATGCGCGGACCATGAATAATGGTTAACGACGCGCATAGGCCGATGAGCGGCGGAATGACGAGAAAAACGATTCCCCCTGCGTTGCGCACCACGAAATTGATGCCGAATAGAGTGCGCAGTCGAATGGGGAGGAAGAGTAGCTTGCCGGTATCGATGAAATCGGCTTCAGCGAGCTCAACCGACAGCATGATCGTACGTACCAATAGGACCAAACACACACCGCCATCAAGGATGGCGATGATCATCCACACGGCTTCTTTATCCGCCGTAATGAATCCAACACCAAACGCCATGAATGTCATGAACCCGCAACCAATCGCCGACAGGACGACCTGAATGACCCATGCGGCTGCACCTAGCCAGCGTAAGTTTCGAGAGGAGCTGTTCTTGATGAGCCTGAATTGTAGCCAGGCGATGGTTCGCAAATGCGCGACCATTTAGATCGAATCGGCCAGCCAGGAGAGCTGAGACGCTTGCGTTTCCGGTCCGCTAACCGCGGCGATGAATGCGGTCTCGAGGCTGTCGTCCGCCGACAGTTCGTCCATCGATCCTTCGGCGATGAGTTTTCCTGCGCTGATGATGCCAACACGCGTGCAAAGCTTCTCCACGATTTCGAGAATGTGCGAGGTTAGGAAAATGGTGACACCTCGGTCGGTCAGCCGCGCGAGCGTATCCCGGATAACGCGTGAGGTGATTGCGTCGATGCCTTCGAAGGGCTCGTCCAAAAACAGCAATTGCGGATCGTGTATTAGGGCGGCGGATAACGCGACCTTCTTTTTCATGCCGTGTGAGAACTCGGCGATGCGCGTGTCTTCGGCGTCGAGATTCAACAGCCTGAACAATTCCTCGGTGCGCCCTTCGACAACATCGAGATCGAGGCCGTACATGCGTCCGATGAAGATGAGATACTCTCGGCCGGTTAAGTTCTCGAACAAGCAGAGTTCTTCGGGGACGACACCGACGCGTTGTTTGACCTCGAGCGCGTCAGAGATAAAATCCATGCCCAACAGCCGGATGCGTCCGGCTGAGGGCGCCAGGAGGCCAGTGAGCATTTTGATGGTGGTGGATTTACCCGCTCCGTTTGGGCCGAGGAAACCGTAAAAACAGCCACGCGGCACGCGGAGACTCAATGCATTGACGGCGCGGAGATTACGATAGTCTTTGGTCAGCCCATCGGTCTCAATGGCGAATTCAAAATCAGGAGTGGCCAAGGGGGCGTCCGCCCTCAGTGATGGTTCGGCTAGATGACGCTTCGCTCAAAAGCGGCGAAGCCTTGGAATTCGATAATGCCGCCGCTGTCGAAATTGGTGTACGTGCCGAAGAGCAGGTTGCCGGCTTTGTGCAGATTCCATTCGGTGTCACCGAAGAGATCGCCGCCGGACCAAATCATTTGGACGAGCGTGGTGGTGACGTTGCCCGTAACGCTGAAGAAACGCGGTCCCGTTTCACTGGCGAGTCGTAGCGTGCCGGTGCCGTTTAGATCGCCGCCGGTCGTCGCGCTTGTGATCTCGACCCGGGCGAGTTGACTGGTGCGGTCTTCCACCGCATTCGCGGTGAAGGTGTCGAAATAGGAGGCGACCCACGTGCCGACGAGTCCAGTACTGGATCCCGTGCGCCATTCGGATTTGCCGTGGCTGATGAAGTTACCGCCGTTGTCCGTGTGTTGATAGCTGCCGACCAATGCGCTTGCCGCCAACCGGCAATTCCATGAGAATCGTTCGCCGCCGGGACCAACGAGATCGAAGACGACTTGGTTTCCGAGGATGTTGCCGTTCTCGACCGCATATGCAACGAACGCTGGGATTACATCGGTTTCATCCAGCACCATCGCAGTGCCGGTTGCGACGCCCCCAGCGCCTGCCGTTAGTGTAACGGTCGCGAGATAATTGATTTCGTTGTTGACGCCATCGGCGTGCGTATCTTCAAACGATGTCACCCACGTGGCGTTGATGTTGGCGGGTTGAACTGGGGGCGAACGGCGCCACTTCGCATGGCCGAGCCGGACGAGTCCGTCTGCGGCGTTGAATTCGCCATACGCGCCAACCATGACGCTACCGTTGGAGATTAGAATCCAGTCGATGTTGCCCGCGACAGGACCGACCATTTGGTCGACGAGATTCCCGAACGTTACGCCGCCGAGTACGCCTTGCAGTTCGCCCGTCGTGACCGCGAAATCGGTGATGCTCGTGAGCGGACCAGACGCCTGCTCAACCAACGTGCCACCGCCCGTGAGGGCTGTTCCGCCTTGGGCTAGTGTGACGCGGCCGGTGCGACTGGCGAGTTCGTTCGTCAGGGTCTGAACGCCGTCGACGTTTACGCCGGCGTCCATATATGCAGAGACAAATTCGGCGTTGAAATCGGAACCGGTCGACCGATGCCAGATAGAATAGCCGAGCCGTTGTACATCGCCGGAGAACGTGTCTTTCTCGCTGTAGATGCCGACGAGCCGGTTGCCGACTACACGGACGTTCCACACGGGAATGTTGGTGAAGGCGTTGTTGAGCGTGGATGCGATGGTCAACGTTGCGCCATCGCCGGAGACTGTGCCTGACACGGAAAGATTGAACGCGGGAAAATCATTCGCAACCGCGCCGGTCTGAAAGAAGCGGAGCATTTGCCCGGTACCGGAGATGGTCGCGCCGTCTTGCGCAAGGACAACGCGCGCGGCATAGGACTGAATCGCTCCGCCCACTGCGAGGTTGTCGGAATAACTAACGATCCATGTTCCGTCGAACGGTTCGGTACCGCCGCCACCTCCGCCGATGGGTGGCGGGGTGATGCCGCCTCCGCCACCGTCGTCACCGCCCGTGTCACCAACGACCGTAGGCACTTGGTCGCCAAGGTTGAGCGGGATATCCAAAACGACCTTGCCGTCGAGATCGCAGCCCGTTCCGAAGGCGACCACGCCAACGGCGATCAGGATTAAAAGGTTTCGAGGATTGGCGGTCATAATGCTCGTAAGTGTAAACGAAATTAGCGTTTAGCCACTCCGTTCAGTATAGGGGTACGTCGCATTCCCGTCAATAATAACCCTCGAACTTCACAGTGTTACGTCGAAGGTTGCGTATAGGCCATTGTCAGGCTAATTGCCATCAAGATCCCGACGGTGATGCCGAAGTACCCGAATAGGAGGCCGAACCGGGCGATATTTGCTCCGCGTTGGGCACCTTGTTCGGCCCGGATTTGGGCTAGGGCCCAGTGGCCGCAGATGACCGCTGGGATGCCGGTGAAACAGGTGCCCGCGATGCTCAGAATGCCGAGCACGAGGCTGATGATGGCGATGACGTTTATCGGCGGCTTGGGCGGTTGGCCCATTCGTTAGTTGCCGGCTTTGTCGCGGCGTTCCTTGAGTTCACGCCAAGTCGTCAGAATCATGCCTTCTTCTTCGATGACCTTCTTAATGTCGGGGTCGGTTACCAGTTTCAGGTCGGCCATACGCACATCGCCGGAGCTGGTGATCTTGTCGAAGATTTCCGAAGGCCGTGAACAATGTACGATGATCATCATTACGCCCGGCTTCATCCGTTTAAGGTCGGCGATCATGTTTGTCTTTTTCTCTTCCCACGTTTTCCAGCCGTAGGTCTTATTGTGCAGATCGTCGAGCACGGGCAAGCCACCGTTCCAGACCATGTCCGGGAGTCCTGCATCCATGAAGCGCTGAACCCGACTGTCGTCTTCGCGGAGAAACGTTGCGTGTCCACCCATCATGAGCACGGGGAGTTGTTTTTCGATGCCGACTTTTAGATAGCGTTCCAGAAAAGGCTCGGTGGCGAACAACGTGCCCATGTGCGAATCGATGTGCGTGATCGGGATGCCCATCGTTTCGGCACGTTCGATTTGCGCGCGGATTTCCATTTCAACTTCGTCCGGCTTGGCCTTGGTCGCGACTTGGGCGACGTTGCCCCAAAGGCATCCTTCTTCATCGACGAGGCCGGGGACGGCTTGTTTTCCCGCGAGCGGCCCCCAGCGGTAGTTATCCCATTCGGCGGTAAGGGTGAGGTGCAGTCCGTTGTCGATGTCCGGGTTTTCCTGGAGCCAGTGCGCGAATTCGGGGACCCAGCCGCAGGGCATCATGGTGCTGACCGACGTTGCGAAGCCTTCTGTCAATGCTTCTTTCGTCCCGTTGTTCGAGGAGTGCGACATGCCCGCGTCGTCGACGTGGAAGAAGATGACTTTGGAGCCTTTCGGCCAACCGAGACGTTCTGCATAGGTCTTGTCCTGGGCGAATGCGACTGGCGCTATCACGAATGTTAGTAGAAGCGCGGAGATGGTAATTCGTCTTATCATCATGAATGTTGCTCCATGTGGTTGGTTTGGGTCGTGCGGCCTGCATCGACGAATGCATCGAGCACGCCACCCTTCGTTTTCGAGCCGGGCCGGTCACCGGTGACCGCGTCCAGTAGTTGAATGTCGAGCAGCCCGCGCCGACGTGCATAGTAATAGACCCAGAACGGATGCTGCAATAGTTCAACCGATTCGGATTTCGCCCATCGGAATGTTCTGCGTCCGCCGCGTTCGCGTAGTGCGTTGCGGAGGATGCCGTCGCGCGCGATGTCGATTGCATCAGGTTCCGCGATTTGTGGTGTGAACGCATCGCCCGGCTCTGGTTCAGTGTCGGACAGGAGTTCATCTTTGTATGCGCGTAGGCTGAACGCGCCGGAAATCGCCTCGATAGCAGCGCTCGCCGTGGACTTGGATTCGCCTTGGTACACGGGAATGGTGACGAGGTAATAGGGTAGATAGATTAGCTCGGTGCGCAGGGCCGGAGGCAGTGTCATTCCGAATGCACGTCGAATACGGGCAAACCGTGTTTTAGTTAGGAGTCCGGTGGCTTCGTTGAGATCGAATTGCGAGCGGACGTACCGCATCGAGTTAGCTCAACCGCTTGAGCCAACTGCGGCCGTACATGAGGAATGCTGCGCCGATGACGAGCAGTACGAGCCCGGCAGCTACATTGACTAGCCGCGAAGCGGTCGACTCCGCCCACCACGTTCCAATCAGTACGGGCACGCCGAGAATGAAAATGAAACCGCCGAGTAGGATTTGCGTTTCCGCGTCGCGCCGTGTGTGTTCCTGGTGCTTGCTCATAGCGACTTAATCCCAAAGTAGAGGTACACAATGACGTGAGGCATCATCGAAATTATGGTCCAGAACCGGAGGTCGTATTGCGGTCCTTTGCCCGGCGAGTCGATGTTGACGTATTCCTTCTTCAACAGGAAAACAAATCCCATTGCGCCGACGAACAAGCAGACCGCGGAGAGCGTCCAGGCCAGCGGCGGAAGCGCAGAGAGTGGTCCGTCCATGGGCGCGAAGATTGG
>JAJDAB010000083.1 GCA_029262095.1 Candidatus Hydrogenedentota bacterium | reverse complement strand
AACGAGTACCTCGTCGTGTGGCACGGCGATGATACGGACTTCGGACAGGTGGCGAACGAACAGGAAGTGTTCGTTCAACGTATCGAAGGCGATCGAATGATTGGCGATGAAGTCGGCACGAATGACATCCGAATCAGTGATGTCGGCGGATTGGGTAATACGACCTACAACGCAGGGCCGGCGATGGTCGCGTACAACAGTGCAGACAATGAATACCTCGTCGTATGGACAGGCGACGACAACGTCGGCGGCCTTATCGATGACGAATTCGAGGTGTTCGGTCAACGGTTAGATGCTGTCGACGCATCAGAATTGGGTTCGAACGACTTTCGGATTTCGGATATCGGCGGCACGGGTTCTGCCACAACAACCGCCTTTTCGTCCGATGTCGCATTCAACAGCGTGAATAACGAATACCTTGTAGTGTGGGATGCAGATGATACGGACGCCGGGACATCGGACAACGAATTCGAAATCTTCGGACAGCGACTGGCGGGTGTTGATGCGTCTGCAGTGAGCAACAACGATTTCCGGATTTCGGATATGGGCGGGACGAATCAGGCGAATTTCGATGCTTCACTGCCGAAGGTTACATACAGTGCGGGCCGTAACGAATACTTGGTTGTGTGGTCGGGTGACGATGACACCGCGCCGTTGGTAGATGGCGAATTGGAAATATTCGGCCAGTTCATTTTCGGAGACCAAACGGACGGCGACGCATCGGGAACGAATGATTTCCGCTTAAGCGATATGGGAACAAATGGTGATACGGCTCGGGATGCATTCGAGCCCGCGGTTACGTACAACAGCACGAACAATGAATTCGGCATCGTGTGGCATGGCGACGACGCCGGTGTAGGGTTGGCCGATGACGAATTCGAGATATTCATGCAACGATTCGATCCGGGCAATGCACCGCCCGCGTTGAGCTTTCCAGGGGCCGCGCTCGATTACGACGAAAATGATCCAGCGACGTCGATCGATGCGACCGCTACTGCTACGGATCCGGATTCGACTGACTTGAATGGCGGTTCGTTGACGGTTACAACGACGCTAAACGGAACGGCCAACGACCAGCTTGCGGTACAAGATAGCGGCACGCCGGGCGTAGGGATCGAAGTGTCCGGTAGTACCGTTTCATTTAACGGTGCAACAATCGGCACGATTGACGGAATGGACAATGGCGTCAATGGCGCCGACCTCACGATAGACTTCACGACTGTCGCTGCCACGCCTGCGGCGTTGCAAGCCTTGTTGCGTGCGATTACCTACGAAAACATCTCGGAAATTCCAAGTGGATTGTCACGGACGGTCTTGTTCACGGCAACGGATGGCGATGGTGGAACTTCGTTTGCCGCCACACAAACCGTTGATGTAACGCCGGCGAACGATGATCCGACTCTGACGCTTCCGAGTGCGGCGTTGGACTACGACGAAAACGATGCCGCTATGCCTATAGACACAGGCGCGACGGTTTCAGATGACGATTCCGCGAACTTCGATACAGGTTCGCTCACTGTTTCGCTGACCACCAACGGCACCGCGAACGATCAACTTGCCGTAGAAGATAGTGGCACGCCGGGCGTAGGGATCGAAGTCTCCGGTAGTACCGTATCCTTCAATGGATTTACGATGGGCACGATTGACGGTACGGATAACGGTGTCAACGGGGCTGATCTCGCGATTGATTTCACGATGACGGTTGCCACACCTACTGCGGTGCAGGCGCTGGTGCGTGCGATTACGTTCGCGAATTCGTCGGAGAATCCCTCTGGACTACCCCGAATCGCGACATTTACCGTGACCGATGGCGACACGGGCACGTCGGGCGGGATTACGCAGACGATTAACGTCACGCCATCGAACGACGACCCGTCGCTGGCGTTGCCCGGTACAGCGTTAGACTACGACGAGGACGATCCAGCGACCGTCATTGACGGCACGGGCACCGTGTCCGACATCGACTCGGCGGACTTTAGCGGAGGCGCGCTCACCGTATTGACGACCGTCAACGGCACCGGGAATGATCAAATCGGCGTATTGGATAGTGGAACGCCCAGTGTCGGTATCGAAGTATCCGGAAGCACCGTTTCGTTCAACGGTGCGACCATCGGGACGATCGACGGCACAGACAACGGCGTCAACGGGGCGGACCTGACGATCGACTTCACAACGGTGAGCGCCACACCCGCAGCCGTCCAAGCGCTAGTGCAGGCGATTTCGTATGCGAACAGCTCGATGGCGCCATCGACCTCGCCAAGAACCGTATCCTTCACGGTAACGGACGGAGACACGGGCACATCAGGCGCAGTCACGCAAACCGTGAACATTGGTGCCTCGAATGACGATCCATCGATTTCCTTGCCGAGCGCTCCCGCTTCATTTACCGAGGGCATGGGCGCGGTCAGTATTGATGGGGCCGCGATTGTGACCGATCCGGATTTGCTCGACTTCGACACGGCGACATTGACGGTAGACATCACGGCGAACAACTCGAACGATGACCGGCTGGGCATCCGAAACCAAGGCAACGGCAGCGGGCAAGTCGGCGTGGCCGGCAGTGTCGTCTCATTTGGCGGCACGCCGGTGGGGACGTTCAGCGGCGGCGCGAAAGCAATTGCTCCGCTGGTGGTAACGTTCAACGCCTCGGCGACGCAAGCTGCGGTGCAGGCTGTAACCCGGAACATCACTTTCGACAGTGTGTCGTCAAACCCATCCAGCGCACCGCGCACGGTGCAAATGACGGTGACCGACGGTGATGGCGGAACGCCTGCGGTGGACACGCAAACCGTAATCGTCGGCGCATTGAGCTTGCCGTTCAACGCTTGGCTATTGGTAGCCGCGCTCGCGCTTGCGGGCCTCGTGATGGTCACACGCTTTCGGCCGATCACATCGCGCTAACAGCAAGACAATGCTGTAATCACGCCCCGCCGTTGCCTCAGAGCAGCGGCGGGGTGCTTTGTTTAGAGTCGCCGAAGCGTATTGTGTATCCCGTTGACGCGCTTGCGTTTGCGGAGTGTTGATCAACAGTTCGCGTCTCCGCATTGCTACGTTTTTGTGCCGATCGTATACTTAACACTTCATGCCAGTTTCGGGGTTCCACACGGAGTATTGACCATGGCCGAATCCGCCGCGGCTCTTAGTGCATCATCGGACGAATTAGTTCAACGTGCGCCAACATCAAGTCTCGCCGACCAGTATCGTTCGGTGCGCGCGTTTTCGCATCGATTGTGCGAGCCGCTCTCGCCGGAGGACTATGTCGTGCAGAGCATGCCGGATGCTAGTCCTACAAAATGGCACTTGGCCCACACGACTTGGTTTTTCGAAACGCTCGTGTTGCTGGAATCTTCGCCGGACTACAAACCGTTTTCCTCCGATTTTCAGTATCTCTTCAACTCCTATTACAACAGTTTGGGCGCACAGTTTCCGCGTCCGCAGCGCGGCATGCTCTCACGACCGACGGTGGACGAAGTGCATGCGTATCGGGCGCATGTCAATGCCGCGATGGCCGAGGTGTTTGAGTCCGGACGTATGGAAGAAGATGCGGCGTTATCATCGGTGATCGAAATCGGTTTACATCATGAACAGCAGCACCAGGAATTGCTGCTGACCGATTTGAAACACATGCTAGCGCAGAATCCGACCTATCCGGTCTATCGCGAGGATGTCCAAACCGAGCGGCAACTCTGTGTACCGTTGCATTGGCAACGTTGGGAAGAAGGGCTCTATTCGATCGGGTCTGACGGCGATTCATTCATGTACGACAACGAAGGCCCGCGTCACCGGCATTTTCAGCAAGCCTTTGAGATATCGAACCGCTTGATCGTTGCGGGTGAGTTCATTGCGTTCATGCGCGATGGCGGGTACAAGCGGCCTGAACTGTGGTTGTCGGAGGGGTGGGCGCGGGTGCAAGAAGAAGCGTGGACGCATCCTTTATACTGGGCTGAGCAAGATGGCCACTGGAAGCAATTCACGCTTAGTGGACTGCGCGACGTGAATCCCATTGAACCGGTTTGTCACATTAGCTATTTCGAAGCCGACGCATTTGCCCGCTGGTTCGGTGCGCGATTGCCCACGGAATCAGAGTGGGAAACCGTTGCGGCGGTGGAACCGATCCACGGAAACTTCGTTGAGTCCGATCGGCTTCATCCCGCCGCGGCTGAGGGCGTCAACGGCGATATGCGCCAACTTTACGGCGATGTTTGGGAATGGACGCAGAGCGCGTATAGCGCGTACCCCGGCTATCAACCGGTGCCGGGGCCACTGGGCGAATACAACGGTAAATTCATGTGCGGCCAATTCGTGCTGCGTGGCGGATCATGCGCAACATCTCAATCGCATATCCGGCTGACCTATCGAAACTTTTTTCCGCCGACCGCGCGCTGGCAGTTCTCGGGTGTGCGGCTGGCACGCGACGTATAGGGATCGACCAAATGCCTTCTCAAAGTATCCATTCGGATCCATCGACTGAAGCGTTTTTGCACGACGTCGTGTCCGGACTGCAGCGTGAACAAAAAGAGATTCCGAGCAAGTACTTCTATGACAAGCGTGGATCGGAACTTTTCGATCAGATCTGCGAGTTACCAGAGTACTATCCGACGCGGACCGAGATGGAGATCATGCGCGATTCGGGCGTGGACATTGCGGACAAGGTTGGGGCGGGGCGGTTGGTCGTGGAATACGGCAGCGGCAGTAGTCTCAAAACGCGCATCCTATTGGATCACTTGGAAGAAACGGCGGGCTACGTACCGATCGACATCTCGGGCGAACACCTCGAAGATTCAGTCGCCGCGTTGCGCCAAGAGTATCCGGGGCTGAAAGTTCATCCGATTTGCGCGGACTATACAAGCGATATCGACTTGCCCTCGGACGCCGAGGGTACGCCCTTGGTCTTTTTTCCAGGGTCAACGATTGGAAATTTTACGCCGGATCAGGCGGTAGACTTCTTAAAACGATCTGCGGAATTGGTGCGGCCGGCCGGAGGCGCCTTAGTCGGCGTCGATCTCAAGAAGGATCGGGATCGATTGGAACAAGCGTATGACGATTCAGAAGGCGTTACCGCGGAATTCAATCGAAACGTCTTACACCGCATGAAGAAAGAACTGGATGCAGATTTAGAAACGGACGCGTTCGAGCATCGTGCGGTCTACGATGAAGTACGCGGTCGAATTGAAATGCACTTGGTCAGCCTAAGCGACCAAGACGTATGCGTTGCCGGAGAACATACGTTTCGAATCGAAGAGGGCGAAACCATTCGAACGGAGTACTCGTACAAGTACAATGTCGAAGAATTCGCCAAGCTCGCCAATGCAGCCGATCTCAACGTTGAAGATGTTTGGACGGACGCCAATCAATTGTTTAGCGTGCAATACCTTAGCGCGGCGTAGCGAATGGGTCTCGGAATGCGCAGGCTTGATCGCGACCTGGAATGAATGACGTCATCACACGTTTTTCATACGTGCTTCCTAACGCTCATGATGGCGGCACAGGTCAACATGTCATCCCGAGCGAAGCCGAGGGATCTTCCCAGGCACACAAGATCGATGACGGCGCGCGCGTAGATCCCTCGGCTTCGCTCGGGATGACATAAGAGCGCGCCGTTGCACATCTGGAGTAATGCTCAAAAGCGATTCGCCGCTTACCATGCGGCTAATCGAATCACGGTGCCTGTGTGATTTGTTCAATTAGATAATTCGCAGCTTCGCCAACCGTCCCCTTATCCACGTCAACGATTTTATTCGCCTCCCGCATGGCGTCATCCGAAATCGAACGTACGAGCGGGCGTAGCGCGGCGAGCAGCCCCTGATCCTGGGACGCGGTCGGTGAACACAACAATACGGCGTCGTAAGGCGGTAATGCGTTTCGCGGATCGTCCAATACGGCCAAGTCATACGCCGCGATCCGACCATCGGTGGAGAACGCCGAAATGACGTCCACTTCCGATTGGGCCACGGCGGTGTACATCAACGACGGATCGAAACTCTTCTTATCTTTGAATTCCAAGTTGTATGTGTCACGCAACGCATACCATTCCGGCCGGCTG
>JAJDAB010000082.1 GCA_029262095.1 Candidatus Hydrogenedentota bacterium | reverse complement strand
AAGACTTGAATCGGGACCATCTTGTTCATGTATTGATCGACGAATTGGTTCGCCTGATCGATTGCCGTACGCGGCACATAAACAATGTCATTCTGTTGCAAGAAAAACGACGCGCTTTCCGGATCATGCAACGCCGCCTTCATGTCGACCGCACCGGCATATCGTTGCCCGTCGATGTGACGAACAATGACGACGTTTTTCATGTGCGCACTGGACGTATCAAATCCGCCAGCAAGCATGATGGCTTCAAGCGCCGTCATGCGGCCTCGCATGTCGAATAGGCCAGGATTCAAAACCTCGCCACCAACATAGATCTTGTGATTGACGAGTGTACGCACAATCACAATAATGTCTGGATCGCGAATTTTGTCCTTGTACATTTCGACCAATTGCGCCTGCAAACCTTCGGGTGTCTGCCCTGCGGCGTCGACGCCTTGGACCAACTGTAGCGATATTTTGCCGTCCGGACGAATCACTTGCACATCGTCGAATTCCGGCCAATACCGGAATCGGATATCGATTTCATCGCCCGGCAACAGCAAGAGCGGAGCATTCGCGGTCGATTGCGGCATTGCCGTGGAATCCGGCAGATGTCCATACGTCTGACAACCGGCCATTCCCAGCCCCAGAACGAGTGCAAGGCCCAAAAACGAATATACTCTTGACATAGTAACAAATACCTTCTTCCGCTTCATTGGCTAGATTATCCCTTCGACCCAATCTCGTATTACGTTCAATCCAGGCTTGATTCGTGATCGGCCCACCATTGACCGCGCGTGTTTGCGCCGCCTAGCAGGCCGCACCAATAGTGCTACTCGGGGAAGGAGTTGGTGTGACTCATCCAGCATGAATGCTCAAACCAAGCAAATTGGAGCATAACGGATATATTACCATTCTGCAACTCCTTTCGCGTCTCAGGTCATCGGCGGTCCGGAAGCCCTTCGGTGCTATTGGCTTGTGTTCGATCAATGCAATTTTATTATTTTATGGTATATTTGTCAATAAATAACTTCCCAAGATTTCATAATTTCGCAAAAGGGTATTCTTACTCGACCTCATACGAAACAGTTCTGAAACCATCCCCGATCTGACTCGCCAGTAGATTTTCCTCGTCGCTGAAGTGATGCCTGGACTGATCCGACATCAATTCCGAATGTGAACTAATGAAAACAATTTATCAAATTTGAATATATCATTGTCAAAAATGAACATTTCTGATACGGCGACGATAAATCCATCCACAATGACGTGATGGCTTGGTGTCTTCGCGGTACTCTAAACATAAGAAAATACAGTGCTTAAGCGATTATCGGATACTATCCCTTGGGTTGGACTGAGGCGGCACGCGACTTGCTTTTTAGTATTACGTCCGCGAAAAGATGGTCCAGAGGTATTTCGTGGGTATTTGGCAAGGCAGAAGCGGTTTCATGACCATTTCAGCGATGTCCAAATCGGGGGGCCTTTAAGGGGGCTCTCCGAGCACAAGATATTGCGGAACTAATTGAGACGCATTGAATTACGACATGATTGAACGATATAATCGAAATAGCAATCCCAAGCAAGCACCGGCAGAAAAAACTGTTCAGCCACGCCGATTTGTGCTATTTTATCAACTGGTGCCGGATTCGCGTAATTCGCTGGTCTGCAATGCGAATCCAGGTTCAGAATGTTAGTCACGGCTGACACACAAAAACATGGTATTGGTTCGTACTCCCGTACGACCGATCAAACGATTGCAAGGGGAAACTGGTCATGAGTGAGGGTCCGTATCGGATGGCAGTTAAGGGAACAAGTGAGCCATCGTCACGTCTCCCGTTTGGTCGTCTCGGCCAAGATGCAAAACTTTCGATGGTTGAAGTCTTGTCCGTCGTATTCCGCCATAAGTGGAAAGCGGCCAGTGTGTCGACTTTGATTGCGGCCGTCACAATCGGTGGCGTTTCAATGATGCCGAAGACGTATCGCAGCGAAGCGAAGATCTTGATGCGTGACGTGGTCAAGACGATTTCGCTCGACCCTTCGGCCTCAGACGCGGTGACGAGTGAGTTTCGTCAAATGAAAGACCGTGCATCGGATGAATTGGCCATTTTGACCAGCCATGAATTGGCGGACAATTTGGTCTCCGAGATTGGGCCGCTTGCGGTTTTGCCTTCAACTTCGAAGGATACGGCATTTGCCGACACCATCGCCCCTCTGTCCGACGATCCCGATTTTTGCAATCTCGCCGTGAAGACGGTCAAGTTAGGCCTCGAATCTAAGATCGAAAACAACGTCATTACGCTTGGGTATGAATCTTCGACCCCCGAGTCGGCACACATGGTACTCGACGGGTTAGTGAACAACTACCTGGATCGCCATCGCGAAATCATGTCCGCGTCCGTATCGCCCGATTTTTTCTCCGACAAAGCAGAGACCCTATGGACGAAGTTGACCGCGGCGCAGGATGAGCTTGAAGCGTTACGCTCTGAGTACAATCTGGGCGACATTGGCGAGCAAAAAGCGGGCGCGTATAAGCGGCAAGCGGAGTTGTCGGCGAGCCTGAATGCCATTCGCGTCGAAATTGACGCGACTGCGGCGCACGTTAAATCGCTGGAAGAAACGCTGGCTTCCCGTTCACGCAACGTGGAAGTGGGGCGCAAGACGGTCGTGAATGAGGAGAAGCGCGCGCTTCAGGCTGAACTGCGGGCGTTGAAATTCGAGGAAGCCGATCTGGCCGTTAAGCTGTTGGATGAAGACCGCGAATTGGTCGCCGTTCGAGACAAGATTGCAATTCTTGGATCCGAGTTAGCGACGCTGCCATCCGACGATACAGAAGTGCAGCTTCAACTTGACGCGACGCATCAGATGCTCGAAGAGAGCCGCGCGGCGAAAGTGGCCATGTTACAAGCGGCGCGTGCAAGTGAATTGGCGCTAGCGAAACAAGTGGAAGAAGCGGCCGTACGCGTTCAGTTCATCGAAAAGCATGAGCCGGCGGCGCTGCGACTGCAACGCGAAGTCGAACGGATTCGCGAGGAATATGAAGGACTCAAAGACAGCGAACAGCGCGCGACAATGGCTGCTGCACTGGATCAATCCAAGTTGACGAACATAAGCATCATTGAGAAGCCAACGATGCCGAGCGAACCCGTGAAATCGCAGAAGCTTAGAAATCTGTTATTGGGTTTATTCATCGCGGGCTTCGCTGGCATTGCATGCGCGTTTGTCTTCGAACAATTGGATGATTCGATGAAGACGAGTGGGGAAGCCGAGAAGAAACTACATTTGCCCGTGTTGGCGACCGTCGCCTACGACAAGGCCATGTAGCGGTATCGAAGACGGTACACGTAGGGACTGAAGAATATGACACGCATTTATCAAGCATTGGAACAAGCCAACCGGGAACGCACGAGCGTTGGGTCACCGGTGGAGGCCATCCTGCCTGCCGCCGATCGCATCGCACCGGCAAGTCCAGATTTGGACGCGCGGATGGAAGGCCTGTATCAATCAATTTGTTCCATGTTGCCTTCCGATCGCGGTCGTATGGTTGGATTCATTGGCGCCCATGAAGGCGCAGGTGCCACAAGTATCTCAGCTGAGCTGGCGCGAGTGGCGGAAAAAGGCCATGGCGCAACCGTGTTGTTGGTGGATACGGATTCGCGTGGCGGAGCGGCGTGTGGTCGATTCGGTCTGAAGCCTGCGACCGGCATTCAAGATGCACTCGCGAACAATCGCCCGGTTGAAGAAGCCATTGTTCAATCGGGTTCGTCACACTTGTACTTGAGCGTGTTATCGACGAACAGCGCGGGCGGTATCAATGCGGATAGCAAAACACTGCAGTCGGCGCTTGACCGATTACGTGATGAATTCGATTTCATTCTGTTTGACGCGCCACCGGCAATGGAGTCGGCGACGGGGCTGGCGATTAGCGCCATGGCCGATGGAATGATCTTGGTGGTCGAAGCGGAGAAGACGCGCTGGCAAGTTGCCGAGAGCGTCCGGGACGCGGTAGAAAAACAAGGCGGTAACGTTCTTGGGGTCGTACTGAATAAACGTCAGTATCACATTCCCGATTTTGTTTATAAGCGGTTGTAACGGTCATCGTTACGACAGTTTTCTGGCTGCAAGTAGTACTACTCTTGGGGAAGAGCAGATGAATGAGAATGGAAGAATGAACAAGAAGACGGACACGGCGTCACGTGGATTGTTCGCGTGGTTTACGTCGCGGGACAGCGCGAGCGCATCAGCGGAGGGAACGTTTTTGCCCGCCGATGTATTCGAAATGCAGCTCAACCAGGAGCGGGCTCGCGCGGACCGAAGCGGATCGTCCTTTGTCGTGCTGACTTTCGATCTTGAACTTGAAGATTCGAATGCTTCGACGCTGGAAGGTGCAAAGCGTTTGCTCGCTGACACCTTATCCGGTGAATTGCGTATGTGCGACACCAAGGGTTGGCACGAAAACGGAACCACTTCCGTGGCTGCGATTCTGCCCGATACCAGTGAATATGAATCGTACACGCCGGTACGACGCGCGGAATCGTTATTTCAAGAACGTTTCAAGAACGCATTTCCCGGCGTGCCGGATGCCCCGCAACTCCATTGCGGAATTCACGCGTATCCGAGCGAGGGCTCTTGGGGCCGAAAAAACACACGAGAAGTTGACGCGCCGATACGTTTGGACAAAGACGTGTTTACGGAAACACCAGTGGTGGCCCTGCCTGCGAATGGAAATGGACACCATGGGTAAGACACGTATCACCCATACGCCGCCCGAAGCCTTGTTCCGCCGTCCGTTGCCGGTTTGGAAACGGTCAATGGACATTGTTGGATCGCTCGTGGCGTTGGCGTTGTTCTCGCCCATCTTGATCGGCGTCGCGATTTTTATTCGCGCCACGTCGCCGGGACGCATCTTGTTCCGTCAAGAACGCATCGGTTATTTGGGCCGTAAGTTCATGATGGTCAAATTTCGCACGATGTCTGAAGGTGGTTCCCAAGCTGTACACAAAGAACACGTCCTATCCCTGATTCGCGAAGATTCTGATTCCTCGCCGAACGCGCGTGGCTGTGAAATGGAAAAACTGAACAATGACTCCCGAATCATTCGCGGCGGACATTTCTTCCGGAAAGCGCATTTCGACGAGTTGCCGCAATTGTTTAATGTTTTGCGCGGCGAGATGAGTCTCGTTGGGCCGCGGCCGCCGATTGGTTATGAAGTTCAAGCGTATGACCAGTGGCAAACAGCGCGGTTGGACGCTGTGCCAGGCATGACCGGTTTGTGGCAAGTAAACGGGAAAAATCAGACGACGTTTCGCGAGATGGTCCGCTTGGACATCCGCTATGCGCGCGACAGATCCATTTGGTTAGACACGGTTATTCTATTGCAAACGTGTCTCCTCGTTGTGAATCAGGCGCTAGGCCGTCACGAAGAAAGCGGTCCTAAGCGGGAACAGGTACCGCGCGAAGCGTAGTCATCGTACGCAAGATCTAAACTGGGGCCGGCTGTTTGCGGGGGCAGCCGAACCGGCTTATCACTTGGGCCGGCACATCGTGAGCAGAAGTATCGTATGCAAGCTCTTACGTTCGCCATAGCCGCCGCAGGATCGCTCTTAGCCCTCCGGGGAAAAGCCGTCCACGCGATCGGGGCCTATCTAATCGTCTTGTGCTGGTACCCCCAGTTCTTGACGATACCGATTGGCACGTTCGATTTTCCCACGGGCCGGTTCCTAATCCTCGTTGTGTTGGGCCGCATCATGTTGATGCCTAACGTGACGAGTGAATTCAAGTTCAATTGGCTCGACGTATTTATTCTTCTCGCCTTCGTATGCCGTTTTGTCGCAATGACGGTCAATGCACCGCTCGAAAAGGTGTTCGTACGCGAAATGGGTATGTTTTTCGACACCGTTTTGGTGTATTTCGCGGGACGCTTGGCCATCCGATCGCAGGACGACCTCATAGTATTGTCCAAAACACTAATCGTGATCGGCGCTCCGTTGGCGTGCGTTGGGTTCTATCAGAGTTGGACCGGTCACAATCCATTTGGTTGGATGCGGGCGTACGATGCGTGGGACCCGCATGAACAACGGATCAACAATCGAGTGGGTTGGTATCGTGCCGACGTTGTGTTCAACCTCCATATATCGTTCGGCATGTTCTTCAGCATGATTTTTGCACTGGCCGCAGGTATATGGCCACACACGAAGTGGCGTACGTGGATGAAAGCCGGCGCGATGATTCTCATGTTCATGGGCGTATTTTCATCGATGTCGAGCGCACCCCTATTTTCAATTGTGGCATCGGTTGGTCTGTTGATGCTCTATCCGGTGCGGCGGCATTGGCTCTATTTCGCCATGATCGCGGTCGTGTGCGGCACAGCGATCGAATTGTATTCGAACCGACATCTCCCACACGTGCTCGGTCGGTTCGCGTTCAGTTCGAAAAATGTGTATTACCGGACGGAATTATTCAGCGAATGCTTCGGCGGCGGCATGAAAGATCATTGGACCTATGGGTACGGCTATGTCGGTGTGGGTCCGGGTACGGACAATAGCAATTTTCATTGGGTACACAAGGACCTACTCAACATCTACATCGCGCGGCTGACGCGCACCGGATTGGTAGGCGTCCTGCCGTTCTTCATCGCGACCATGTTGCCGTATTTTTCGATACGAAGAGCATTTACCCGTGCTTCCACGGAGGAGGACCGGTGGTTCATTTGGTGTTTCATGGCGGGCCTGGGCGGCTGGCATTTCGCGCTCATGACCGTAAACATATTGCACCAAATCATTCCGTTGTTTTACATGATGATGGGTATCGCCATGAACATGCCGGCATTTTATGAACGTAAAGTTCCCGTTTGGCTACAACCCACAGGCATCTCCGACGGGCGCCCGCAGCGGGCGGTATAGGTGCATCATGCCGGAAGTATCGGTCATCCTCGTGAATTGGAACGCCAATCGGTATTTGGTGAATTGCATCCGTTCGTTGTTGGGCGATGCGACTTCGCCGGACATCGAGATCATTCTTGTCGACAATGGATCGACTGACGGCGGCCCTGATTCGGTTGAAGAACTATTTCCTTCGGTCAAAGTCATTCGCAATGGAGAGAATTTTGGATTTGCCAAAGCGAACAATATCGGCATTCGCGCAAGTTCCGGGCGGTATGTGTGTCTGGTCAATACGGACGTAGAAGTAAAAGAAGGTTGCTTGCGCGACCTGGTCGAGTATATGGATGCCGACCTGAAGATCGGCGTGACGGGTCCGCAGCTCCTCAACGGCGATGGCAGCATTCAAATGACGTGCGGCCGCTACCCTACACGGCGATCGCTGCTGATCGATGCGCTAGCCTTGCAGCCCGTGTTTCCCAACGCCGCATCGAAAATGTTCTGGGAATGGGGTCACGATTCGACGCGACGCGTGCCGATGGTGTGTGGCGCGTTCTTCATGGTGCGCCGTGAAGCGATGGACCAGGTCGGGTTGTTGGACGAAGGCTTCTTCTTCTATGGGGAAGAATGCGATTGGTGCAAACGGTTTTGGGAAGCGGGTTGGGAAGTGGCATTTTATACTGGCTCCCAGGCCTACCATTTCCAAGCCGGTAGCTCGACCATGTCGCCGATTCGCTTTGAAGTCGAATTTGAACGCTCAAGGCTCTACTACTGGCGCAAACACTACGGGTTGCTGGGCCGAGCCTATTCATTTAGCGTGATCATGCTGCATCACACGTTACGGTTTTTGGGCCGATCGGTAGGTTTGGTCGCATTTCCGCAGCGCCGCAAAGAAATGAAGCTGAAATTCCGGGCGAGCGCCGCGTGCCTCGGCTACCTGTTTGGAGTGTGGCGGCCCGCCTAGTCATGGCCGAAGCGAAAATAGAACGGATACCCCTCACAGGCGAAGCAAGTCTCGGTAAAGTCGCGATTGCCGGATCGCTGTGGACCATTCTGGGGTACGGAGGCCAGCAAGTGCTCCGCATGGGCACGCAAGTCATCATTGTGAATCAATTGATGCCCGAAGCGGTTGGCCTCTTCGTATTGGTATCGGTGTGGGTACAAGGCATCCAGCTTTTTACCGACATGGGCATCGGCGCGAACATCATCCAACACAAGCGGGGCAACGAAACGACGTTTCTAAGAACGGCGTGGACATTTCAAATTCTGCGCGGGTTCGTAATCTTCGCGCTCGTCGCTGCCGCGGCATACCCCCTGTCGCAACACTATGATCAACCGCTGTTGTTTTGGCTGCTGCCGATCGCGGCGACGGAAGCATTGTGCAACGGCTTCGCAACGACCTCAATCTTCCTCGCGAACCGGCGCCTTCAAATGCGCTGGGTGACGATGCTCGACCTCGGCGCGAATTTTGCAGGTGCTGCCGTAGCCATCACGTGGGTGCTAATCCAACCAACCGTGTGGGCATACCTAGCGCTGCCGGTGACACGCGCAGTCGTACGTTTGACCGCGAGCCATCTAATTTTCTCGGAGCCGCACATGGGCTTCCAGTTCGATTGGGAAGTCGTGCGTTCGCTATTCACATTCGGCAAATGGATTTTCGTGAGCTCCATCCTAGGCTTTCTTTCCGGTAGTCTTGACCGCCTGGTACTCCCGGATTTGCTGGACGACCTGGCTGCATTCGGCGTGTATGGTGTCGCAGTACTCTGGGCGCGCGGCGTGGTAAATGCGCTGCACGCCATCGCACACAAAGTCCTGCTGCCGCTCTACGCGCACATGGCCGATGAAAATCGCGGCGACTTCGCGGAGCGCATTCTTCGCGTTCGAGGATCGCTACTGCTCTGTACGTTGCCAATCGTCTATTTCTTCGTACTGTTCGGCGAGGAGTTTGTCGGACTCGTTCATGACGACCGTTATGCGGCCGCGGGTTGGATCCTGCAGGTGCTGGCGTCCGGCGCGGCGATTTCTGCAATCATCGCAACGGCCGGCGCAGTATTGCTTGCCGTCGGCGATTCGTTTCGATTCATGTTGATGTTGTTCGGTGGAATGGTCGCAATCTCACTCGCGATGTTCGTGGGGTATGCGATTAATGGAACGACCGGCGTCATCATCGGTATCGCGTGCGCCGAACTGCTAAATTACCCTGTCGTCGCGTTGCTCACTCACCGCTACGGCGTGTGGTTGCCGAAGTTGGATTTACCGTTGTTTGCGCTAACCGGATTGGTCGTCTGGATCGCTTTTTGGGTGATGTAAAGGATTCTTCATGCCGAAAGTAAGTTGCAGTATGCCGGTGTACAATGCCGAAAAGTATTTGGCTGACGCGATCGATAGTATCCTCAACCAATCGTTTGAGGACTTTGAACTCGTCGTGTGTAACGATGGTTCGACCGATGGATCGGTTGCCATTCTCGAGGCGTATGCGAAAAAAGATTCCCGGGTTGTGTTTATCAATCGCTCGGAAAACCGAGGGCTAATTGATACCCGCAACGAAATTCTCGACCATTCCCAGGGCGAATACTTCGCACTGATGGACGCGGACGACATTTCGCTTTCGGACCGGTTTGAGCGGCAAGTGGCTTTTTTGGACGCCAACCCAGAACATGTTTTGATCGGATCGCGTATCCTATTGATCGATCCGGATGGACATCCAATGTGCGCACTTGGCATAAAAGAAACACATGAAGAAATCGACGAGTGGCATATGGAAGGCCATAGTGGCGCCGCCATCTGCAATCCGACGATCATGATGCGCACACAAGCGGTGCGCGACGCGGGTGGATACGAACACGGCACGGCATGTGCCGAAGATTATGATCTCTTTCTGCGCCTTGCGGAGCTAGGCAAATTGGCGACGTTGTCGGACGTGTTATTGCATTACCGCCAACATCTCTCAAGCGTTGGATACCAACGAAACGCGGAACAACGGCAAGCGATCCGAGTTGCCGTTGAAAAAGCGTATGAACGCCGTCGTATTTCAGACCCGGTGAAGTTACATGATGAAGCGGTTCCGAATCGAACGGCGGCGTACGCATACCGGCAGTGGGTGGAGTGGTCGTTGCGGGGGGGCAACGCGGACACTGCACGACGATATGCTTGGAAAGCGGTTGGCGCAGCGCATTGGTCGCCGCGCGCTTGGCGATCGTTTGCACGGGCATGGACGGTCCGCAATTCAGTCTGAATAAGTGTTTTTTGTAGTAGAAGTAGGTTGTCTCTGAAGGGGGAATGAAGTTTATGAAACCGCGTATATCGTGCGCAATGCCTGTTTACAACACGACGGCCTATTTGGCGGAAGCCATTGAAAGTATTCTTGGTCAGACCTATACGGATTTTGAATTTCTCATCGCAAACGATGGATCGACGGACGGAAGTGATGACATCATCGCGCAGTACGCGAAACAGGATTCACGAATCGTGCACCTTTCGCGAACGGAAAATCGGGGCCTAGTTTTCACGCGAAATGAACTTCTCGATCATGCGCAAGGCGAGTGGTTGGCCACAATGGATTCGGACGACATTGCACTGCCGGAACGATTTGAACGTCAGTTGGCGTATATCGCTGCCAACCCCGATTACGACTTAGTGGGATCCGCTGCGCAATTGATCGATCCGGAAGGCAACCCGATGTGCGAAATGGGCGTCGAGCTTTCTCACGACGAAATCGACGCGTGGCATATGGCGGGCAGCTCGGGTACCGCGTTCGTCAGCCCTACAGCAATGATTCGTACATCGGCGTTGCGTGCGGTGAATGGATACCGTGAACACGATGGCTGTGCGGAAGATTTCGATCTTATGTTGCGCCTCGCGGAAAAGGGCCAATTGTGTACGATGCCGGATGTATTGCTGCTCTACCGTCAACATTTTGGTAGCTTGGGCTACGACAGCAATTTGCAACAACGAAATGGAATTCGTTGGGCCGTGGAGGAGGCGTACGAACGGCGCGGCTTCCCTATTCCTGACGATCTTTTCGACGAACCCATTCCAAACCGCACGGAATCGTATGCCTATCGACAGTGGTCCGAATGGTCCTTGCGCGGTGGGAATGTATCTTCGGCACGCAAGTATGGTCTGAGAGCAATTGCGCGAGCGCCGTGGTCGCCGCGTGGCTGGCGCGCATTGGCACGGGCGTGGGTATCCGATGATGTCGCGTAGCAAACAAATCTCGGAACGCTACTGGAATTGGAGTTAACGATGCCGCGTATTTCGTGTGTAATGCCGGTATACAAGAATGCATTGCATATCGCCGAGGCGATTGACAGCATACTCAGCCAGACGTATGAGGATTTCGAACTCGTCATCATTAACGACGGTTCGCCGGACCGCTGCAATGAAATCATCGCCCGATTCGCTGATCAAGATCCACGAATCGTGATGCATTCGCGCGCGGACAATCGCGGTATCGTCTTCACGCGAAATGAACTCCTGGATCGTGCGCGCGGCGAATGGATGGCGACAATGGACGCCGACGATGTCGCGCTACCGAATCGATTTGAACGTCAACTGGCTTTTATCGAAGATCATCCTCAATACGATCTTATCGGTTCGTCGGCGATGTTAGTGGGTCCTGAGGGAAATTCGATGTGCGAAGTGGGTGGCGGCTTGTCCCACGAGGAAATAGATCGGCATCATATGGCTGCCAATACCGGCACGGCGTTTGCCAGTCCTACGACGTTCATTCGAGTCGAAGCGCTTCGCGCGGTGGGTGGATATCGAGACAAGGCCTTATTCGGTGAGGATTTCGATGTGTTCTTACGCCTAGCGGAACGAGGCAGACTCTGCACGATGCAGGATACGTTGCTCTTATACCGGCAACACCTCGGCAGTGTTGGATACGATCGCAACAGGCAACAACGTGAAGCCGTGCGATGGGCGGTGGAAGACGCATACAAGAGACGGAATCTTCCAATACCCGACGGACTATTCAACGAACCTATCCCAGAACGAACCGCTTCATACGCCTATCGACAATGGTCGGAATGGTCATTGCGGGGCGGCAATATCGGCATGGCGCGTCGTTACGGATGGCACGCTGTTTCGAAGGCACCATGGTCGCCGCGAGGCTGGCAGGCATTGACAAAGGCATTCGTAGCACTCGCCCGAAACGAAATTCGATCCATCGTGTCAACGCGAAAAAAGCCACGACTGCAATCGCTCGCCTCGACGAAGATGAAGTGATTGTGATTTAACTGAGTCATGCGAATTACATTTGTTCTACATTCACCCATCATGAGCGGCGGCATGCGCGTTATCGCGATTTACGCGGCCGCGCTAAAGGCACGCGGACATCATGTCTGCCTCGTAACGCCCCCGCTGAAACCACGGCAGCGTTGGCAGCATTTTCGACACTCGTGGCGATGGCTTCGCGGCGACGATTTTGGGCATTCATTGTTCGACGGTACGGACTTGCACTGGCGCATCCTGCCCCATTGGCGCCCCATCACGAACGAGGACGTGCCTGATGCGGACGTGGTAATCGCCACGTTTTGGCCGACCGTGGCTTGGGTGGATGGCATGTCCGAGAAAAAGGGTACAAAGGTCTTCTTCGCGCAACATTACGAAGTCGCGCCGGGCCAGACGAACGATGGTATCGGCGATGCGTGGCGTCGGCCAATTCATAAGATCGTGATCTGCAATTGGATGAACCGGATCGCTCGAGAAGAGTTTGGTAGTGCAAACGCCTCGCTTGTGCCCAATAGCGTCGAACCCAAGCTGTTCGACGCACCACCACGCAGCAAGCGACCGTCGCCGACCATGGGGCTGCTTTACTACGACGATGTACCCCTCAAGGGGTGTGATGAAAGTATCGAGGCTTTCCGAAAGGCGCGTGAACGTCATCCTGATTTGCGCTTGGTCGCGTTCGGAAAGACTGTGCGCGGCAAATTGCCGCTGCCGGACGACGCGGAGTATTTCTGCCAGCCGGATCAACACAAAATCAAAGACATTTACGCATCGTGCGATGCATGGTTATGGGGCAGCTACGTTGAAGGATTCGGCCTGCCGGTGTTGGAGGCGATGGCTTGTCGCACACCTATGATCTCAACGCCGTCAGGTGTTTCGCCTGAGGCATTGGCGCACGGCGGCGGCATCCTCGTCGAACCCGGCGACACGGACGCGATGGCGGACGCCATTGGCGAGGTTTGCGCGATGTCCAACGAACAATGGCGAGCAATGTCCGACCGGGCGTACGACACGATTCAACGAGGCGCCTGGGTCGACGGTTTTACGAACGGGTATACTTGGGACGACGCGGCCGATCTATTCGAACGCGCGTTGCAGGATGCGGCGGGCGCAGCGCCCACCGACGATCAGTTGGAGTCCAACATCTCGTGACGGGGGAACGTACATCAGGGGGCGAGGCACGCCCAAGACGCGTGTGTGCGGTTGTGTTTTCCTACTATCCCGCCGACCCACGGCCGCGGCGCGAAGCCGAAGCGCTCATCGGCGCAGGACACGAAGTCGACCTAATCTGTTTGCGCGATTCAGAGGAGTCGCCGCGGGAAACGGTCAACGGAGTGCGGGTCTTTCGTGTTCCCATCGAGCGAAAGCGGGGCGGCAAAATTCGCTACCTATGGGAATACGCGCTCTTCATCCTAATGTCGTTCTTCCTCGTTTCCACACGCTTTGTCACTCGCCGCTACGACATCATTCACGTTCACAACATGCCGGATATCTTGGTGGTTTGTGCCCTAGTTCCAAAACTGTTTGGCGCGCAAGTGTTCCTCGATTTGCACGACCCCATGCCGGAAATGTTCATGACGAAGTACGATTTGGCACGTGAATCAAAGGTCGTTCGCATTTTGTTGGTACTCGAGCGATTCAGTATCGGATTCGCCAACGTAGCGATCACGCCGAACGAAGCATTTCGCCGCCTGTTCATCTCGCGTGGGTGCCCGCCGGACAAAATGCACATCATTATGAACACCCCGGATCCGAGTATCTTTGAAGCAGATGCTGAGGTATCCAGTGCAAACGGAGACGGCTTCGTGATGATGTATCATGGAACGGTTGTCGAACGGCACGGGTTGGGTACGGCCTTGGACGCGATGCCATTGCTCCAAAATGATATCGACGGGCTCGCGTTCGAGGTGTTCGGCGATGGGGATTATGTACCACGATTTCTTGAACGGCGATCGGATATGCAGCTCGACAATAGCGTCGAATATCACGGTAAGGTTTCGCTGGAACACATAGCAGGCGCAATCGAACGCGCAGACGTCGGCCTTATTCCAAACCTACGCAGCGTGTTCACGGAGATAAACTTGCCGACGCGGATTTTCGAGTATTTGAGCAAAGGTAAGCCGTCAATTGTGCCGCGCACCGAGGGTATCCTCGATTACTTCGACGAAGAAACGATCTTCTTTTTTGAACCTGGTGACGCGGAAAGTCTGGCTGATGCAGTGCGCCGTGTTCGAGATGACCCCGATCACACCGCGAAGGTTGTGGAAAAAGGCCGTGAAATCTATAAGCAACACCACTGGAGCGTCGAGAAACTGGTGCTGATCGATTTAGTGGAAACCTCGTAATGACGGTGAATGCTCGCTCGTACGTCCTCATCACGCCCGCGCGCAACGAGGGCAAATTCATTCGCGGCGTAATCGACAGTATGGTCGCGCAAACGGTTCCACCACTACGCTGGATCATTGTGAGTGACGCGTCCACGGACGATACCGACGACATCGTTCAGGAATATATGGAACACACACCGTGGATCGAGCTCGTGCAATTGCCTCAAGCCGGCCCGCGCGATTTTGGCGGCAAAGTCCGGGCGTTCAACGCAGGGTACGATCGCGTGCGCGATCTCGACTACGCCTTTGTCGGTAATCTCGACGGCGATCTGACATTCGACCCGGATCACTTCGAGTTCCTGCTCGACCGTTTCGCGGAAAACCCCGATCACGGCCTTATGGGTACTACGTACATCGACATTGGCAAGGAAGCGGGAGATGAGTTGACGCGGGATACAGAACACGTCCCAGGCGCGTGCCAGTTGTTTCGCCGGGAGGCATTCGAGGCCATTGACGGTTACACACCACTGCCGACCGGTGGTATCGATTTGTTAGCGGAACTCGCGTGCCGTCAAGCCGGTTGGAAGTCGCGATCTTATTCCGAAAGAACGCTGACGCATTATCGTCCCGTAGGCACCGCGACGCGAGGCATCTACGCTTCGCGTTTCAACTATGGGTACCGCGATTACTACTTTGGTGGCGACCCGCTGTGGCAGGTATTTCGCGTGTTCAATCAGTTCCGGCATCGCCCTTACATCATCGGTGGTCTATGCATCTTGGCCGGCTACGTGTGGGGGCACGCCATGCGCAAGCCAAGTCCGGTCCCGCCGAAGGTGCGCAAGTTTCGGCGAAGCGAACAACGCGCCCGAATGAAGCGGATGTTTGGCGGGGCGTAACCGTCCCCGCCGGAAGCACGTCACATCCATCCGATTCGGGAGGGCTTGGCCCAGTCTCCGCAAGCAACTCCGGCCAAGGTGGAACTTGGCCCTCCCGATACGAAAAACGGCGGGCGCAATTGCGTCCGCCGTAAGACTTACATTTGATTGTCGAGTTCTATCCCGCTAAAGCTACGCCCTTCGTGATCGGCTTTCCCGCGACCAATTCTTTCAGGTTGTCGCATACGAAATGAATCTGATCCGCCGTCAATTCGGCATACATCGGCAATGACAACAGGCGTTCGGTATACGCTTCCGATACCGGAAACGCGCCGCGCTCGTAGCCCAGGTGTCTATACGCTTCTTGCATGTGCAACGGAATCGGATAGTGCAACGCTGTGGCGATACCGCGATCGCGCAACTCACGTTGGACAGCATTGCGATCTTCGACCTGAATGACGAATAGATGCCAGACCGGCAAACAGTCGCGGTCAACGGTGGGCAGACAAATCCCTTCTTCCGCTTCGAGTTGTCCGAGATATAGCCGAGCGTTCGCGCGCCGCGCTTCACTCCAGGCGGGCAAGTGGTCGAGCTTGACCAGGAGTGCCGCGGCTTGCAATGCATCGAGACGGCTGTTGTATCCGATTTGCTGGTGCACGTATTTTTGCGATGAACCGTGGTCACGCAACTGACGAATGCTGGCTGCCAATGTCGCGTCGCTCGTGGTGATAGCGCCTGCCTCACCGCACGCGCCCAAGTTCTTGCCCGGATAGAACGAGAAGCCCGCAGCAATACCCATGGAGCCTGCACGACGTCCCTTGTATTCGGCGAGATGTGCTTGCGCTGAATCTTCGACAACCGGGATTCCGCGACGATTGCCGATTTCCAGAACCGCATCCATGTCAGCGACTTGGCCGTACAAATGGACGGGGACAATGCACTTTGTCTTTGGTGTAATTGCGGCTTCAATCTTTTCGGGATCAATGTTGTACGTGTCCGGTTTTACGTCGACGAACACTGGCGTGCCGCCAACCTTGCTCACGGCTTCTGCCGTGGCGATGAACGTGTTGGCCGGCATGATGACTTCGTCGCCGTGCCCGACGCCTAACGCATCAAAAATGAGTTGGAGTGCATCGGTGCCGTTTCCGACGCCGATGCATTCGTCCGCGCCGCAGTGTTCGGCAAATCGTTTTTCGAACGCGTCCAAATAAGGACCGCCTACGAACGCAGCGTTCTCAAGAATCTCTTCCCACTTCGGAAGGATTTTGTCTTTGATTGCTTGGTGCTGCGCTTTGAGGTCTAAAAATGGTACATCCATTATGCTTCCGCCTTTCGTATCAAGCGTGCCGGATTCCCGGCCCAAATTTCACCGGGGGGCACCGATTTAGTCACCAGACTCCCGGCGCCAACAATCGCCCCCGCACCTATCGTAATGCCGCCGAGTAACGTCGCACCCGAACCGATGGTTGCGCTATCGTCGACATGGGTCTCAATCACTTCCCAATCGTCGTCCGTCTGCATCGACCCATCCGGGTTCGCCGCTCGCGGAAATTTGTCGTTGATAAACGTCACGCTGTGTCCAATGAACACGCGGTCGCCAATGTGGACCCCCTCGCAAACGAACGAATGGCTGGAGATTTTGCAGTCCGCGCCAATCGTGGCGCCTTTCTGGACCTCTACAAATGTTCCAACTTTCGTTCGGTCGCCGATTCGGCAGCCGTACAAATTGACGAATGCGAAGATCTTGACGTCTACCCCAAGTTCGACATCTGGCGCGATTCGAGTGTACGCGTCCAATTCAGCGGCCTTTCCGGATCGAGTTCAATTACTTTGCCGTTTTCTCGCAACGACCTATCCGTCGCTTCGAGCATTTCTACTACGCGTGTTCCGGCAGCGCCATCGTTGATGGGCAGATTGCCGCTGACGATGCCTTTTTGGAATACGTCGACTTCGTCCTTCAAGGCTTCCGTCGCATCCACTACAGGCGAATACATTTCGCCACTGCGGGGCGTCGCCAAGACTCGGTAGACGCCTTCAAGGGTTTGAACATCCATACCCTTGTCGTAAATCTTGAGCCGTTCTTCGGGATTTAAGTCGTCCCATATCAACATTTTCTTGGATCCGCCGACGAGCGTCTTACGAAGCTTGACCGGGGACATCCAATTCAAATGAAAGTGTGCGATTAGGTTGTCGTCATAGTAGACCGTCAAGTACGCAACGTCTTCAAGACCCGTCTCGAAATGATCGCTGCCGGTGGCGGATACCGCACGGGCAGATGGCCCAAGCAGATAATCCATGATCGACAGATCGTGCGGTGCCAAATCCCAAATCACATTGACGTCGTGTTGGAAAATGCCCAGGTTAATCCGCACGGAATCATAGTAGTAGAGGTCGCCCAATTCACCGGCGTCAATGAGGCTCTTCATCTTGCGGACCGCGCCCGTGAATAGGAACGTGTGGTCCACCATCAATGTTAAGCCCTTGGCGTCGGCCAATGCTGTAAGTTCACGCGCTTGCTCGGAAGTGGACGTCATCGGCTTTTCAACCCAGACGTGCTTACCGTTCTCAAGTGCGTCTTTGGCCATTTCGTAATGCGTAAACACGGGCGTCGCTACAATGACGACGTCAATGTCCGTGGCTTTGGTGATGGCATCGGGATCCGACGCCACGTCCACGTTTCGATAGGTTTCAGCGGCGAGGTTACGTCGCTTTTTTGTCATGTCGCAGATGCGGACTAGGTCAAATCCGGGATGCGCGTCAAAGTTACGCGCTAGATTTGGTCCCCAGTATCCATACCCTATTAAGCCCACCCGAAGCATGCGGATACTCCTAATTTGTTGACGGTTTCAGAGAAATCTTACGTTTCGGGGATTAGTGCAAACGTTATGCCAATACGATGTACATCTATAAGTGTCCTAATTACATGGACTTATCATGGAATCAAATCTGACGATGTTTCACCGCACTCTTGTAAAGCGATTACACCTTGTCACAAGTGACCAACTAATATGCAATATTGTATTAATGTAGCTCTCAAACCTGCGGTCGTTCCCCAACGGCACAGCCATCTATAATGTTACCTACAATCGACACAGAATACCATCAGCAAGAAACGTTAACTTATTGGCCTAATTACAAGAATGAAACAGGTAACGGTCGCTGATGGTGGATGGCCAGCTAGCTCGACCATTGAGGGGCGCGAGTACGAAATCGCTATTAATCTATTGACAGTTTCGCACCCTCCTACCTTTTTTAACTAAACTTAACTATTTGCAGTAAAAGAACTTACAAAAATAAAGCTAGTCAATGAGATGCGTTTTTGTTACTATGCACGCTAGCCAGATCGGGGGGCCTCTTGAGGCCCATGTTATCGGGGTCCAACATTGGGCCAATTGAGGAGTTCGGGATGTATCGGTTCGGGACCGGTTTCTGTTGCCTATTGTCGAAGATACGTAAACTATCGCAATCTCTCAGGCGAGATCGAAACGCCAAAGTGACTGACAACACGCTCGCCGTTTCACGTCAGTTTCAGTTTTCAAGAGCATTACTCTCAGCGACATTAGCAGTGTTGACTACTTCTTCGGCACTTGCGACAACCTATTATGTGGACAAGAACCACCCTTCCGCCAGCAACTCCAATCCTGGAACCTCTTCGTCCCCGTGGAGCACGATTCAGAAGGCGGCCGACACGGTCGGATCGGGCGACACCGTAATTGTGAAGACCGGCGTTTACAATGAACGAATTACCTTTGGTTCTGGGCACTCGGGTTCGCCGGGCAATCACGTGACGTTTAGGGCCGAACCGCGGCGAACCGTAAAAATGGAAGGCTTCAGGACGGAGAACTGCGATTATCTTCGAATCGAAGGATTTGAAATTGAGACCAATCAGTCGGGCGGTGGGATCAACATCCGCAGCAACGGCTGTCAGATCATCGACAATTACTGTCACGACATGGGCGGTGCGGGGATCCAAACCGGTGGAAACAATCCAACGAACGGGTTAGTCCAAAGCAACCTCGTAACCGGTTCGCAATACGGAATCACGATTAGCGGCAACAATTGGATGATTCTCGACAATGAAGTGACGCGTCTGAAAGACCACGGCAGCGGCGACGACGTCGATTACGGGCGATTCTTCGGTTTCGATCACCTGTGGCAAAACAATCATTTTCATGGCACGTTGCAAAGCGACATCGGCACGGCCCACCTTGACGCAATGCAGACATGGTCGTTGAATTCGAGCTCGAAAACGCAGCGAATCTTCATCAACGGCAATATTTTCCAGGACGTCCACCAGGGCGTGATGATGGAATCCAATACGCAGGGCAACGTTCGTGACATCTACATCACGAACAATGTGATTGAGAACTGTCAGAATTGGGCGGTGAGCGTGAAGAAGGGCTGCCTAAACGTTGTGGCGCTATACAACGTCTTCGCGCATTGTGACATTCACACGATGGGTGTTCGAGACGGTTCTTCTGCGACGATCATGAACAACATATTCTTTGAGAGCGAACGGGCGTATTTTGCCGACAATTCTTCTCTCGTGTCCGCGAACAACTTGCTCTGGGAGATTTATGACGGGTTCTCACTGAAAACAGGCGACATTCATGCGAATCCGGAATTCGTGAATTTTAACGATATTTTGGGTCCGGACGGCAAACCGTTCACGGAAGACGATGGATTTCTCCCGCAAGAAGGTAGTCCCGTGCTGGATGCGGGCGTGAATCCAGGAATCCCTTCTATTACAGTTGATACGATAGATATGGTCGGCTTTGGCCGACCGTCGGGTAATGGTTTTGACATCGGTCCTCGCGAGGGGAACGGCATCAATTTTTTTGCAGATGAAGATTCGGACGGCATTCCGAACGGCGTCGACGGATTTGGCGATCAAGACGGCGATACGATTCCCAACTATCTAGACCTGGACTCGGACAATGACACGTTATTGGATGAAGTCGAAGGCACTGACGACACCGACCGAGACGGATTGATGAATTTCCTTGATGCGGATTCGGATAACGACTCGTTGTCAGACGAAATCGAAGGAACCGTCGATACGGACGGTGATGGTACGCCGGATTATCTGGACTTCGACTCGGACGGGGATGGGGTAATGGACTGGATCGAAGTGGTCTTGGGGACCGATCATCTCGATGCGGGTTCGACACCATCGCTTCCAGGACCAAAGGTCGGTCTCTGGCTCGCTATGCTGCTGATGGGTTTGGGCGCATACGGACGAATGCACTACATTCGCAAGCGGATCAACGTCCAGTAAATCAACGCTACACATTTCCTTTCGCCGAGTCGGGCCAAAGCCTGACTCGGCTTTTTTGTGTCCGATTTCAGCTCCAGACTTAGCTGCGGTGCGACGAATCAGCTATAATTGGTGCTTCATGACCGACCAAGCACAAGTAGTAGGTGTTTTCCCCTCTAACGCGCTCGAGACGCATTCGCGATTGTTGGAGGGACTGTCGTGTGCGTTGCCGGTGACATTTGAGGCGTTGTCACACGGGGTGGCGGTCGATGCGGTCATTAGTTTTTCGGGGTATGACGCGCTTCAGGGCTTGGTCCCTGAATCGAAACGCTGTTTCACCGCACCAACGAACGGTGATTCGGCGGATGCTTCCCCGTTATCTCTATCATTCTCCAATGAACGTGCGCTGGCCCCCATCTTGCGGGGTCGGACGTTCGATGAGGAGACAAGGGTCGAGATCGGTGTAATCGAGAAGCGGCCTGGCGATCGCGAATTGGCTTGTACTGACCGCGGTCCGTGCTGGACTCGGAGGGATTTGACCGATGTTGTCACGATGCCGATTCCGGAACTGGATGCGGATGAGGTGTTGCGGGACCGTCTGAGTCCGGGACGGTGTATGGAATTGTTGCCGTTATTTCATTTTTTGCGTGACCTTACGCGAGATATCGATTGGCAACCTCCCCCACTCCGTGCAAGTTTGATGATTGATGACCCAAATCTTCACGCGATGTCGTATGGCTTTATCGATTTCCGGTCGTTAGTCGATCACGCAGAGGCACACAATTATCACTTGAGCTCGGCGACGATTCCGTTGGACGGCTGGTATGTAAATCCACGCGCCGCAGCGTTCTTTAAACACCACGCCGATCGGATTTCGCTTCTTGTGCATGGAAACAATCACAGTCGGCATGAGTTGGCTCAGAACTATTCGGACACCTACCTTGTATCGCTCGCGGCGCAAGCATTGCGGAGAATCGCAGCGTTCGAATCGCGATCGGGACTACGGGTCGCACGGATGATGGCGGCGCCGCACGGCAAGTGTTCGGCTCCGATGGCAGCTGCACTAGCGCGGGTCGGCTTTGACGCCATGTGTCATTCAAGACCGTTTCCCTGGATAAAACGTTTGCCGGCGGACACGCCTTTGGCGGGAATGCTGCCAGCCCAATGGACGGACGAAGGATTGCCCGTGTTACCGCGTTTTTCTTTGGAAGCGACGGAAACGGATATTGTATTGCGTGCGTTTTTGAACCAGCCGCTCGTGTTGCTCGGCCATCATTGGGATGCGGCCGATCGGTACGCGCTGTTTGAGCGGGCCGCACGCGT
>JAJDAB010000081.1 GCA_029262095.1 Candidatus Hydrogenedentota bacterium | reverse complement strand
AGTTCGAGCCGAGAAACTTATTGATCGTTTTAGCTTTGGCCGGCGATTCCACCACGACCAGATACTTCGCCATTGAACAAAACACTCCTTATATACACGAAAACGCCCAAACCGAAATCGGATGGGCGTCGACAGGTTACGCTAATTCCGTTCCCAGCCTAGTGATAGGTGGGCCCGCCCCCCAATACGGTCGACTCAATGATCTGCTGGCTACCAACATCAACGTTGGCATACACGATACACGCCAGCAGGTATTCTAGCTCCTGAATCCCTACTTCGCCGTCAAAATGATCTAGGCGATCCAACATGGCCTCCCGCTCGTACGCGTCAATTAGACCATACAACTCAAGCCGGGCCAGCGCATCCCGCGCTTCCGGACTCAATTTGTAGTTTTCGCTAGCACTCAGAATACGAACGGAGCTGGATTGGCGACCGGTTTCGCGTATCCGCGCTTCGACATGCGGACCAACCATCTTCATCGCTGCGTCAATATCGCGGGGCGAATAGCCTTTTCGGCCAAGCCATGATCGAAGGCCCGTTTCCGAAGGCGTTACCTCCGGGTTGTCCTCGATCCGCTGCAGGAGAACATCGATTAATTTGATGAGTGATTGCTTCATGAAGCCTATTGCTGCCGAGGAAACCGTCCCCCTCGTGGCCACCATATTGTAAGTACGGACAGACTCGGAGTCAACTCACCGATGCGGCATCACCAAAGCTATAGATTCCAATGGGGCCTAATCGGATCGAGGGGCGTTCTCTTTCAACTTCTTTTGCGACAATACTTTACGTATCGAAAGAAAAACCGACTATTCGACGAAAACGCTTATTCAATGTACAAAATCATCGGCAAAGCCACTTGAAGTTCATTTTCAGCTGTCATCAATTTAGTACACATTTTTCCTATATAGACGGATCATGGTACAATCGGGTCAATATATGGTGTATTTTATGGTAGGTGGAAGTGCGAAAATCAGGTATAGCACCGGCTATTGGAACAGGGGTCATCGGAGCGTTGCTCTTGACCGCGATGATTGTCAGCGTCCGCCGCACCAATTGGCCCTATCCAGATAACGTCGAAAATCCGCCCACTGTGAATACCGCTCCGCTCCCGGAACATGGGAACGGAGCGGCGATGCGGTATGTACAAGCGCTACAAGAAGGGAATTGTGACGAGGCGATCGCGCTGATTCTTTGGATGCAGGAACGCATCGAACGCAGTCGATTGAAGGTTCCGGCCGATGTTGCCGATATACGCGAAGAATTATGCCAATCGCTTACCGATCGGCGAATCGAAGGAAACCAGCTCACAGAAGAAGGTATTGAGGATCAATACGTGTTTGCCCCCGGGTGCGATGTCACGCTCGTCCGAGTTGATACTGGACGCGACGATCTGGAACGTCCGGTGGCGTTGCGTGCTTGGGTTGACGTGCGTTATCCGCGACAGGATCGGGCGCCACTCAGCTTAGACGGGGAACCCATTCGTCATTTGTTAGCCGGAATCAATACAACAGACAACTCGTACATATTGAAGGCCGGCGTCGTAGGCAACCTCGAAATTGATTATGAGTCCGTGAATACGGACTGGAATAGACCACCGGGAGAATGAGTGTGGCGTTATCCACGTGTATGCGATGTGAATCTATGTTCGACAAGGGCAAAACAGCCATCTGCCCCGCGTGCCTTCCAGTCGAAGAAGCAGACTATGAAAAAGTCCGCCAAGGCTTGCAAGACCACCCGGAAATGAATGCGGAAGATTTGGCGGCGTCAGTAGGTGTGGACATGAAATGCATCATGCGATTCCTGGACGACGGGCGTATTGAAACGACCGCCGCCAATGCTGCAGTCGTGTGCGGTCGATGCGGAGCCCCCGCCATCAGTATTAGCAAGCGCCTCTGCAAATCGTGCCTAAACAGGCTCGATGCGGAGTTAACAACGCAAGTAAGTCAAATAAGTCTCGGCAAAAAGAAGAATATGGAGGTTGGATCTTCATTCAAGACGGGTGGGAATAGCAGTACAGTCAAGTTCCAACGGTGAGGTTCCCGCATCGTGATGGAAGTTAATCGCGGGGGACGCTAGAATCAGGATAATTGTAATATGACTCGACGTGACATGATTGGCGCGGCATGCTTGGTAGCCCTATTTGTATGTTTTATTATCGCTTTAGTTTGGACGGCCGAACCGGCCGGCCCCGCGCAAGATCCGAGCGAGAGTTACTTCGTGCAACAACGGATTCGCAACCTCGAAAAGAGCCAATAGGCGCTCGAACTTACTCTCGGTTTTGCCTTATGGCGATGGTGTTCAGCTCGATTGCCGCAGCCGATTCTGTTTCGTTCACCGGAACCATTGGCGGTCAACCTAAGTCGGTCGGCGTCCCCTTACTGTCGCGAGGCACGATCAGTTATGTCTCGCTAACGGACCTTGTGGTCGGCTTTGGTGGCAAGACCACGCTACAACCCGATCAAATTCAAATCGATCTTTCTGACGGGCAAGCGTGGCTTAAACAAGGTGAAACATCTGTAAACTCGACACTCGATTCATTCGACCTGCGGCAACCCGTCTTGCGCGAGGGCGACACGATTCTTGTCGCGGTTACCGACGTACATCCGTTTCTAATGAAGGCATTCGGCGCGAGCACGACGCAACAAGTAAACCGAGACTCGGGTGTGAACCCAGGGGATTTCGCCGAGTTGTTCGAGGACAGCATGGCGCGCAGGAATCGTCCGACGCAACCGGTTGATCGCGGATCGCGACAACACCGAAGCGAAATTCATGTCGCAATCGTGGATCCCGGCCACGGGGGCAGCGACACCGGCTTGAAGCTGCCCGGCGCAGCGGCCGAGATGATAGAAAAAGACATCACACTCGCGATTGCGTTGCGCGTCAGGGGTGTTCTCGAACAACAACTTGGTATCCAGGTGCGAATGTCTCGCGATGAAGACCTCCTGCTTTCAAACAAACGACGCGTGACGTTGGCCAATGGAGATCAGGGGGATGTACTCGTTAGCCTACACGCCGGTGACAGCCGCGCGGAACGTGCCGAAGGGTTCGAGATCTTTTACAGCCCAGGCACACCAGGACTAAGTGCGGAACGGATCGCGCAATCCCTCAACGATGCGCTAGTCGAAGCGACCGGCACAGCCAGCCGAGGTGTGCGGGAAGCACGGCTTTCTCTTTTTCAAGATATCGAAATGCCAGCCGTCCTCATTGAAGTCGGATTTTTAAAGAACGCTGCCGACGCCGTGCGACTTGTAGACGAATCCTACCAACAGAAAATTGCCGAGGGAATCGCGGCGGGCCTCGCTCCGTTCGCCAAACCGAGAACAAATGCGGGTGCTCCATGAGTCGTAAACTTCCAAAACCGAGCATGTTTCGCAAAGTTTTCTTTGCGATCTGGGGTATGGCCACACTCATTCTCTTTCTAACGGTGGGATTGCTCGTCCTCGAAATGTCTCAGCGCGGACAAGACCCACTGACGATCATCAGTGAGACCGAGCCTCCCCAAAGAGTCGAAATCGTCACGAGCGATCAAGACACCGTCTTCAAGAATGTCCTACTTTATTTTTCGAATGCCAATGGCCATGACCTCGTACCCGAGCGCCGAAGCGTTCGAATTACCTCATCGACGGCAGACAACTGCAAACGCGCGCTGCAGGAACTGATGTCAGGGCCACGCGATGAGTTGTTATCTATCGTGCCTTCGGGTACCGCCATCCGTGCTGCGTTTCTACTCGACAACGGCCAGCTCGTTATCAACTTCACCCGCGACATCAAGGTCTGTGCGCTCAGCAGAGCGTCGGCCGAAGCACGTAGGGTCTATGGAATTGTAATCACGGTTTCTCAATCCGAATTAGCAGGCAAAGACGGAAAGCGGGTGAATTCGGTTCAGTTTCTCGTTGAAGGTACAGTTCAAACAGATCAATTCCCTGCACACTTCGATTTATCTGAACCCATCACTCCCGATCCGCGATGGATCGCATCGAACTCCACGGCTTCAACGGATAATGTCTGAACCGCCGTTCGCTGTAGGCGTATTCGACTCGGGGGTCGGGGGACTAACCGTGCTCAAACAACTCATGGTCCAGATACCCTCGGTATCGACGGTCTATCTCGGCGACACTGCGCGAGTTCCGTACGGGACCAAATCGGCGGACACCGTCATTCGATATGCGATCGCTTGCGCTCGGTTACTGATCGAGCGTGGCGTACAGCTACTCGTCGTCGCCTGCAATACCGCCAGCGCATTTGCGTTAGACCACCTAAAGAAAACGCTGAGTATTCCCGTAATTGGCGTAATCGAACCCGGGGCACGGGCCGCTGTATCTGCCACGCAGAACGGCATTATCGGCATTATCGGGACCGCGGGCACTATCCGCAGCGGAGCCTACCAAGACGCCATTCACGCGTTTCGGCCTAGCGCCGAGATCATCAGTCGACCCTGTCCACTGTTCGTGCCGCTCGCTGAGGAAGGTTGGATTGACGGCGAGATACCTCGTGCCATCGCCAAAACGTATCTCGATGATTTTAAAGATGCTGGAGTCGATACACTGGTCCTCGGTTGCACGCATTACCCTCTGCTAAAATCGGTCATCGAATCCGTGATGGGGAAAACCGTTGCATTGATCGACAGCGCGGAAGCCGTGACACAGGTCGTGAGCGAAATCTTGACGGATAGACTGCCCGTCAGGAAACGCGATGCAGCGCGCCACCGATATCTCGTCACTGACGCTCCGGATTCATTCCGAGAGATAAGCGAACGATTCTTAGGACACGCGATAGACGAAGTTGATTGGGTCGACGTCGCATGAAACATCGGATGCCACATCGCTGGGGATACATTGCGTGGGGGACGGCTGCCGTCACCATCGGCGCGACCGTGTGCGTCTTACTACTCACAAGCGCCACAGGACAATCGACGCTCGATTTGGTCCCCGAAACCCGTGCGGCACTCGACCGTATGGAACGCGTCCTGAACGAAAACGCAATTCCGGCTGCAAGCATTAAGTCGGACACAGAGTCGATTCGACACGAC
>JAJDAB010000080.1 GCA_029262095.1 Candidatus Hydrogenedentota bacterium | reverse complement strand
GCGTGACCGGGGAAATCCAATCCTTGAAGAGGAATTCTTCGTTGTCCTCGAGCAGCGACCATTGATCATGCCATTCGCGCTGTTTGGCCTGTTCCATGAGCTGCAAGATCCGTCTTGTGGTTCAGTCTGACGTGCGGTGAGGCGCTGTGAACAGCAAGTCTATCACGGGCTGAACCAACAATTCACGACACCGGCGCGTTAGCTCCTCCCCTATTCTTCGTGTCACTGCACTCACGAAAGCTTATTCCACTGAGACCTTATTCGCATGTACCCTTGCGAATTCCGGGTGCCGGTATGCTAAGATTTGCCGGGTTATACCAATGAAAGGGTGCGTACTTGTTTGGAGTTTCGTTTCGCGGACAAACGTCAACGCGCCAATCGACCCATCTCGGATCGCTCTTTCTTTTCTCCGTGTTTCACATCCCGTTGACAATTCTCTTCGGCGTTATTCTGTTCAAATCAATGTCCTGGGAAACCGTGCTGGACGCACCTATGTTCATGTACACCGGCTTCCTCATGGACGAACTCGGCATGGCGCCGATGCGCGACTTCTTCACCTACAACATGGTCGGCACGCACGTAATTTACCGCTGGCTATACCACTTCTTCGGCGCCGAAGTTCTTGGCATGCGAATCGCCGACACCGCAATTCTCGCGGTGATACTACTCCTGTTATCCCAGGTACTTAGACCTTTTGGATTTCGTGTCGCCTGGGCAGGGATGGTCCTATTTGGACTGCTCCACGTGATGCTCGGCTCCCACTGCTATCTCCAACGCGACTTTTTTGCCCTCGTCCCAATTCAACTTTCGATCTTATCCGCCACCGCATGGTTCGGGAACAAACCTTGGCTACGCTGGTTCATGACCGGCTTGTTCGTAGCGTCAATTGCAACCATCAAACCCCACCTCATGCTCGGCGGACTGGTGCTATACGGATTCATGATCATGGACACGGACAGCACGCTACTCGGCGCTCGCGCCTGGGCCAAACGAGCCGTTCGCGTCGGTCTATGGTGTATCCTCGGTGGGAGCATTCCCATTCTCTGGATGGCGGCATACCTCGGGTACTACGGTCAGCTAGCGGCTTTTACCCAGGTCTTGATCGAGTATTTCCCACTGCACGCCGACATCAGTGGCGCACACAAAGTATTAGGACCAGGAGAGACAATCCCATACGTTTTGGATCGCGTCCTAGACCACACGGCCTGGGACGAGAACTTTCAGCTTGCACTCGGAGTTGGCGTGGCACTGGCCCTTTTTCTCGCGGCGCCCACAGTCCCAAGTGGACTTCGTCGTTATGGCGGCCTACTCGCCGTACTCGCGCTCGCATATTTCTTGTACCCGTGTATCGCCAAGCGATTCTACGACCACCACTACTATTCCTTCCGCATGATGACGGCCATATGGATCTCGATCCTCCTATATCGATGGAGCGCTGATACTCCGCTGCGTATTCGACTGTGCTCGTGGGGAGTTGCACTCTATGTGGCAGGAAGTTTGTTCTATTTGAACGTCGACACCCTACAAAACCCGGCGTTGCAGGCGACCGGCTACTTTCGCGCGGCGCGAATGGAACAATGGCTCGGATCGCGTCTTGAGCCAGGCGATACGGTGCAAGGAATCGAATGGGCGTTTTGCGGAAGCTCCCACGCGATGCTACTGACGAAAGCGAAACCGGCGACCCATACCATTTGGGGCGAAGTACTCTTTCACCACGTCAGTCATCCGTTCGTAAAGAAGCTGCGCAAAGATTTCTTGGAACAACTTACAGCGTCTGAACCCCGCTTTATTATTCGAAGCAAGAATCCCATGGACTATGTGGAAGGCGTTGATTGCACACAAAGTTTTCCTGGTTTCGACGCCTACGTGGCCGAGAATTATTTCCCCGCGCTTGAATCGAAAGACTTCCGGATTTGGGAGCTGAATTCATCACCCACCGCGGCCAAAGACCGTGAACGCTACAAGCGCATAAACGCCGCACCCACCGGCGATTTCCTTGACCTTCTCGAAACGGTCGATTGATGACGACGCCATACGAGGCCTAATCTAGTGCCGAATCGAATCGTGCCAGCAACCCTCGAGCGGGAGATGCCCAACCTAGCGCGGATCGCCCGCCTATTCTCGCCGAGACCGGCATGGGTGGTTGGCGCTGGCATTCTAGCGGCGTTCTACATCACGTTCGTACTCATCTCCGCGACGGACACGCGAGGGAATGATGACGCTGGCATTCTTTGGGTGTATGCGAAAAACGTCGTCGATGGAAACGGCCTCGTCTACAAGCCGGGAGAATATGTCGAAGGCTATTCCAGTTTCGTTTACGTACTCCTCTTGTCTGCCGGATTGGGCCTCGCCCAATTGCTCGATTCGACACTTGACCCCAAATTCATCTATTGGATTTCGCTTGCTCTCAATATATCGACCTGGTGGACCATCATCGGCATCCTGTACCGATTCCTCGTCGAGGAACTGGATCGTCGAGCCGCAGCCGTTATCGCGGCGCTCATCGGATCAAGTCCGGCGATCGGCTATTGGGTCACTTCTGGTATGGACACCACACTCGCATTGTTGTCTCAAGTGTTAGTGTGGGTTTGGGTCGTGCGCCTGGATCGCCGCACTGGAACAACGCAAGAGCGCGCCGCCGCATTTGCCTTGTGCGCGGCCATGTTGTTATCGCTATTCGCACGCGCAGAAGGTTTTCTGTGGCCCCTGCTCGGACTCTGTTGGCTCGTCGTACGCGGCCGCCACAAGCAAGCACTGCGTATCGCGATTGTATTCGGAAGCGTTGGCGCGGGTTACGTCGCATGGCGCCTCTGGTATTACGGATATCCTTTGCCAAACACGTACTACGCCAAGATGACCGGGTCCCTATCAGAACGGTTCGATAGCGCGATTTACGGACAAGCGTGGCAAGTCATATTCGACGCCGGTTTCTTACTAAGTGTTATCGCGATTTTTGTAGGATCGCTCAGCCGAACAATTGAGCTTGTTCGGAGTCCGAAATTGTTCCGAACAAGCCCATCCGATTTCGAACTCCTCGCGGGCGCCGCATGGATCGGCTATTTCGTGTACATCGGCGGTGACGTTTACATCGAGCGGCCCATGCTGGTGCTGTCGCCCCTAGGCTTAGTCGTTGCAGCACGGCTCATTTACCCCGCATTGAAAACCGTCGGAAGCGCAGCAATCGCCATAGCACTTGCGCTCACATTGACCCTCTCCCCCCTGTGGAGTTATTACCGTCCACTTGCAGCTAAACATCAGGGCGACGGACTGGAACACGTGGGAGAATACTTGAAGGAGAACTATCCCGAGGGCACCGTCGCACTGAACCTCGCAGGAAAAATCGCATACTACTCCGGCCTACCCTGCATTGATATGCTTGGACTGTGCGACGAATTCATCGCCCATTCCGAACAGACTCGCCCCTTCGCCGTGGGTCACACCAAGTCCGGATTCGGGTACGCACTCAAACGCAAACCGGAATTGGTAATCGTATGCCCCCAAGTCTTCTCCGGTGATCCGGCCGAGGTCTTCATCGACGACGGATACTCCGTTGAAGACATGCGAACAATCGGATACGTACCCGTCTTAGCGTGTAATGCTGTTCGCTGGTCGGCGATCGAGAAGATCGCGGGCAAACCGCTATCCGAATTCTCGACGGAAGAACTGCGAGACCTCATCGTTCGCAAAGAAATCGATCTGTTGATTTTTCAGAATCCCAACCCAACCGGGAAACTCCCTCCCCCACCGAGCCGATCGTCGTCGCTAATTTCGCTTCCGCGGTTTTAGCGCGATCGCAAGCCCCGCTGAGAGGATCAGCGCGGCAACGGAAATGCTCAGACCAATCGTCACGCTAGCCGGTTCATATCGAAATTCAACGACGTGCGCGCCCCTAGGAATCTGCACCCCGCGGAACGTGTAATAGACTGGAAAAATGCCGGCAGCCTCCCCATCGATTGTTGCCCGCCAACCCGGATAGAAATTCTCCGCGAGCACCAACACCGCGTCCGATTCTGCTTCGCAATTCACAACAATTCGATCGGGGGCATGATCCGTAATCGTAGCCGTCCCGACGTTTCGCTCTTCAGAGTTCGGTAACGGCCCAGGTGGTGGATCATCACTAATGGCCGAAACGGCGGGGTCGAATGTGTCATCCAACATACGTTCAAATAGCAGGTCCGTCGAAGAAGCCGTTTCAAGGTTTCCCACAAGGCGTGCGCGAGGTAACATCCCAACATGCCGGTACACGTCCAAGCCATCTAACGTAATTTCACGCTCAAGGGCACCGCTCTCCGCCAGCCGCTGAATCGGCGCGAGTTCATCGTACCGAGGATCATTAATATAATAGTCTACGCCCAGCATCGAGACTGCACGGTCCCAAACCTTGATCGATAACGCTTCACGAAATCGAACAGGCCGCTCGGGATACAAGCCGTCGTAACCGTCCCATTCCTCGATCCCAAAATTACCTATCGTGCCCGGAGCAATCGCAGCTCCAAGCAAATCGAATCGAGCCGGTTTCGGTTTGTCCTGCATGTACGCGATCACCGGTGTTTCATCGAACGATTCCGTTCGCGGCAGCGATGGGTTGAGTCCCCGAATCGGCCAGAAGACATCGAAAAACGTTGCAACAACAAGGATCGCCCAGGCAAATGCGGCACGTCTTGAAACGCAGTGAACAATCAATGCGACAACCGCAATGATGGCCACGGCGCATGCAACGGCAACCTCGCGCAGTACATAATCACTATGGCCCGCCATCTCAATAAGGTCTTCGTTGTACGTCAGAATGACGCCCACAATGATTACTGCGGGAACTGCGGTTATCGCCGCAACCGACAGCTCACGGATCCGACGTGGACGCGTGAACCATCCATCCAAACCAATCAATCCGATGACCGGTATAGCGAACAACGCGAAGTACACGTGATAGATTGTCCGCATGTGCGAGAACCCAGGAAGATCGTGAGCCCATTTCAGAAACGAGACGTTCATCGCCATTGCGAGCGAAAGAAATGTCACGATCAACAATGCCAAAGAGCGCGCACGATTTATCGCGCTCACTTCAGGTCGTTTGCGAATGACGTAGTAAATCGCGAACGCGATGCCGAACCAAACTGCTATGCCCGCGTATTGTTGAATAGTCAGGTTGGAATTGTGCACGTTCTGATCCCAAAACGTGCCCTCGGCATTCGTGCCAAAAAAGCGAGGCACCCAAAACGATGTCAACGCGCTCGCGGTGAGTGGCATTTTGATTCGCGCCTCAACCGGCGCGCTATTCATTAGATACTCAAGAAAAGGCACCAACTGTACCGCATACACCGCGAGTGCCAGTCCCCACGCACTGCCATACAAAACGATTGGACGCCAAGGCTGGTCACCGCCAATCCATCGAATCGCCAAACACAACACAAAGTACAAGGCCAAGTACGCGTTTATCGCAAATGCCGTTTCCGGGTGACCACCAAACAACAGCATGGTTCCACCCAACAAGAGCGCGAAGAATCCCCTTCGGTATTGCCGCTCCGCGATCCAGGTTGTTCCCACGAAGACGACCGGCACCCAAATTAGAACGTCGGTAATTGGCCAATACGTCCAGATTCGCGAGAAACACCCAAGACCCCAGACCATCGAAAACCACCGCGAAGGCCAAATCGAAAAGCCGAGTAACCGCGCACACACATACGCCACAAGCGCGGCCAGCCACAATTTGATAACGATGAACAGCGACATCGCCGTATCCACATCCATAAACAACAGCAAAAGGTGGGGCGGAAAAAACACGCGGCTCTGACAGTTCGCGAGCAAAGGTACCCCGCCCATCTCCGTTTCGTTCCAGAGCGGCCAGCGACCATCCCGAAGCGATTCCTGAAGGCGCTGAAAATCGGGGCGAAACGCCATCACCGGATCGAACATCAAGCGATTTTCCGGCCCGTCATAATCCGCGGGCTGATAGTCGCGCCAGGGGGCCAACTCGAACAAGACGTCCGACGGCATCAAGATTTCATTCTTAAAGAAGAAGTCGCAGAATGTAACGACTTGGATCACCGCGAGCACGATCGCCCATTTAGCGCATTCCATGCCTCGCAGCGGTGTAACCGATGGCCCCTTCATCGAATTATTCGTCCCGCACGTAAAACTGAAATCGGACCACTTCCTCTACTGCGGTGTACCCGGACAGGACAGTTTCTTGCCACCCATTTTGATCGAGATATTCGCTGACTCGAAAGCCAGACGGCAGGGCTTGCGCACGTGGGTTGGTGTCAATCGCAATCAGCTTTGGGCGAAATTTTCCCATGTCTTCAGCCCGACGCGCCAGATAAATGCGTTCCTCATCCGGCTGATCCGCCGCCAACCGGTATGGAAATGGCTGACCCGGCGTACCGGAAACCCCTTGATACAACATCGGAAACATGAAATCGATGTCGTAGCGTGAGCCCAACGTGACACCCGCATCAATCACCGACGGATACGCATAGCGCAAATCAGACGAGATGAAAACGACCGGGTCTCCAGGTTCGGTGTACTCCTGAATTTTTTCGGTCATGTAATTGACGTACGCCTTACGAACGTCGCGATTCTCTCTCCAAGTGACGGAATAGTACGCGGCTGGCAAGAGCGCGAGCAGCACGAAGACCAGTGTTTGTGCAACAGCAACCATCCGGTCACGCCCCGAAAGGCCACTCGCTATCGGAATGATACAAAGCATGTACCCGAGCAGCGCGAATGTCGACATCCGAATCGGAAGCTGTTGATAAAGCCATCCTTTCCCTTGCACCAAATACGCGCACGTACAAAGAAAAATCGCGGCACAAAGTATAAACACTTGTTTCTGAATCCGGGGCGGACTTCTAAGCACCGAGAGAATTCCGATACAAACGGCCACCGCTGCCCATTTATATAGAAGTACGTTTTCATCAGCGAAAAAGTCGCCATCATACGCCCCGTAATGAGCGGCAAGATATGGAA
>JAJDAB010000079.1 GCA_029262095.1 Candidatus Hydrogenedentota bacterium | reverse complement strand
AAAATTCCCGCGCGCCCATCCGTCCGCCCTTTACATAACCTGAATGGAAAATCGCATCTACGCCGGATGGCGGGTCGTCGTCGGAGCGACGGTCGGGCTTGGCTGCAGCAATGTGCCGGTGGCCCTGGCCAGCTTCAGCATTTTCGTCATTCCCCTGTCTACCGAGTTCGGGTGGAGCCGCGTCGAAATCTCGGCCGCGGTCACCTTTCATGTCGTCGGCACCATACTGATCATGCCACTGGTCGGCCCCCTGGTCGACCGATGGGGAGCCCGTCGGTTCATTCTCGGCGGCTTCGCGCTGTTCGCCATTACCCTAGCGCAGCTCTATTGGCTGGCCGGATCGTTGCTGCATTTTTACGTCAGCTATTTCGCCATGACGATCGCCGCGGCAGGCGTATCGCCCGCCGTCTTCGCCAAAGTCATCACCACCTGGTTCAGCCGTCGTCGCGGTCTGGCGCTGGGCATCGGCATGGCCGGGTCCAGTGTCGGTTCCGCGCTGGCGCCGATGGCCGCCGCGCTGGCCTTGTCCGAAGGCGGATGGCGGACGGCCTATCTCGCCCTCGCCGCCATTCCGCTGCTGGTGGGTCTGCCCTTCGCGGCGGCCTTCATCCGCACGATCGAGTTCATCCCGGGCCAGCTCGAGTACGGGTTTGTAGAGTCCGGTCGCCGAATCGCGAATGGCGAATTGCGTGGTGTGGACCCCGACCGCAAGGCCACCGGCGCCTGCAGCGACGTAGTAGCGACTGATCGCGCGCTGGCGGCGTTCGTCGAGCTTACGATTGGCGTTTAGCGCAAGCGGGTGCGCGGGAATCACGAGCCCCCGCTGGAGAGCAGTCTGGACTTTGGGCGGAATCGCGGCGTTCATGGGTAGCGCTACTTTACAACATCTACGGAATCAAAGATGGTTAATTCTAAACTGCGGCTCAGCGGGAGCTTTGCCCTCCCTATGCCTGAATCAGATTCCGCCGAGCCGACTTATATGGCGCAACGTCTAAAATGCTCCCGAACGTACATAAAACTTGGTTGGTTTGCCGTGTTGTTCGTTGCCCTTCATCACCCAATTCGCGATCCAATCGAACATCTTATTCGTGGTCGTGTGCGGCGCTCCAAATTGATGCTCCATGGCTTCCGTGTTGCTTAGGTAGGCAGTAGCCGCTTCATCTCCGTCGAAAACGGCTTCTTTGTTCATTAGGCGAGCGAATTCCTGGGCGACGGCTCGAACGCTAAGAATTTCCGTGCCAGCGACATTGATAACGAACGGTGGCGTCGCTACGCGATCAAACGCACGAAGTGTAAATGCATTCGCGTCGCGTTGCCATATGGCGTTGAGGTGGCCCGTTGCGACCGGCACGGGTTGTTCGTTCCAGACCCAATTCGCGATGTCGACCAACACGCCGTACCGCAGTTCACAGGCGTAATTGAGGCGAATGATCGCCGTGGGAATCGAATGGGCTCGGCTGAAATGCTCGAACGTTCGTTCGCGTCCGAGGGCGCTCATGGCGTATTCACCGTCCGGCGCGGGAACGTCCGATTCACGAGAGCCACCGCCATCTTCAGACGTCATCCCGTACACGTTGCCGGTGGAGAACGCGACGATGTTGCTGTTTTTGTACCGTTCACACGCCAAAGCGGGCGCGTAGGTATTCATGGCCCACGTTAGCCCGGGGTTGTCTGCAGCACCGAATTTCATGCCCGTCATAAAGATCATATTTGCCGCATCGGGCAGTGCAGCGACCTGGATGGGGTCCAGCAGGTCGCATCGAATTGTTTCGATATTGTGCTTTTTCAGCTCCGTCTCGGAGGACGTGTCCGAGAACCGAGAGACCGCGATTACGCGGCGGTCGACACCCGCTTCATCGGACGCGCGTTTCGCCATGCGGGCGAGAGTCGGCCCCATCTTGCCGCCTGCACCTAGGAGGACGAGATCACCTTGAAGTCGTGACATGCAGGCGACAACGTCGGGATCGGGCGCGCTTAACGCCTCTTCGAGTTCCGTGACGGATTTGATTGATTTCGGGGTAGTATTGGCCACGATTATTCCAGTCGGATACAGCCGTATGCCATCGTGTTGTTATCGCCCTGAATTCCGAAGACATCGATATACGCAGACGGAGTGTTGCCAGCTCGTTCTGTGGCGAGCACAAAGGACCTGAACGGTTTTTTGAATTGGACATCGACCCTATTCACGCCTAGCGTTGGCCGAATCTGTAGAAGCTTGTTGCCGCCGTTCGTGCCGTTAACATTGAGCAAGACATAAAGTTTGCCATCGGGGGTCGCGTGGAATCGTGCGTGGCCGGGGTGCTGGCCGTCGGTGCCTTTCATTAGGACGCGACGTTCAATTGTCCCGTCTGTAGCAACTACCGCGAGGTGTAGTGAATTCAGTAGCGACGAACCGGGCAAAAACTTGTCGCGCATCATCGCGCTTTGCGTTTCCCGTTGTGTATACAGAATGTAGGAATCACCTTCGGGGGCTATCCAAAGATCCTGGTTACCAATATACCCTGCCGTTTCATCGACGTTCGCGATTTCGATGGGTTCTTTGAATCCGGTTTCGGCCAGGTTAGGCGCGGACGCGTAGAACAAGCGTCGAAAGACATAGTCCCATTTGCGTTCTGTTTGCTCGAATTTGTATTCCCGCCAAGTATCATTCGGTTCGACGATGTCGCCAATCGCGAGGATGTGAGCCGCACCGTTCTGGAGTGCGACTTGAGGGTAGGCAGAGCGAATCGGAAACGTAATTGCACCAAATGATTTGGTGACGCCGTGCCGATCCATTAGTGCGTAGTGTTGTTTGCTGGTCTGGGCGTCGATGTTGACCATGAGCAACGATTCAGTGGTGCGATCACTTGCGTATCCCCGGTACGAGTGGTCGGTGAATGTTGTTGACACTCCCCAGTCAGGCATCACCGCAGCTAGCGTCGGGACAGTCTCGTCGACACGAAATCGCAGCACATGCGGCAAACACCGTTGGTAGTGGGTACCCGGCGGCGTCTGCGAATCGTTGACGTATAGGTTCAGCGTGTTGTCGCCCGTTACCGCAATCGGGCATGGTTCGCGTTGGCGGTATTGGTCGGCCTCGGCGATTGGTGTCCAGACGCCATCGCGTCGCCGCAGAATGCGCCAACGCGTATTGCATAAGGGATCGACACCATCCCCGGTTTCCATTTGGGTGGCGTATGTGTCGTCGCCGATACGCGCAATGACCGTGCAGCCGTAGCTCCATAGGGGACCGGAACCGTTGTTAGGGTTAGTAAAAGTGTAGACGTCTTCTTCGACTTCGATAATGGGTGATTGGGCAAACGCTGGTTGGATGATTAAAGCCAGGAGGATTGCAACCCATGCAAGCACTTGGTTCATTCCGTTTGACGGGATTACCGCGTCGCTTCGCTCCTCGCGATGACGGTGCGAGTGGAGATCGGTTCTGGGAATCGATGACGCCTGTCTAGATGATACAAGTCTCATTGGCCGAGCTCCTCTCCCCCACATTCTCGCAATCATGACGCGATGAATTGGTCTAGTGATTCGAGTCGTGCCTTCACTTCCCTCGGATTACGCAGGACGCCAGCCCGCTCCGCGAGTTCGGCGGTGTGTTGATAATAGGCCTTGTCGCGATTTCGTTCTTCGTGGTTGATGAGCATGGGGTTGGCCTGGAGTCCGTTTAGCCACGCTAATAATGCGAGACCGGACTTGTAGAACTGGGT
>JAJDAB010000078.1 GCA_029262095.1 Candidatus Hydrogenedentota bacterium | reverse complement strand
TTCGTCTTGATGCGTCCGCCTTCGCCCCGGTGGTATTTGCCCGTCAGCAATCCCGCCGCGATTGGGCTATACGGACACACGCCAAGTTGGAGTGCCTCCGACATGGGTAGCAGTTCGACCTCGGCCTGACGTTTGAGCAAGTTGTACTGAGGCTGAAGGCATACCGGGGCGGCATACCCACGATCGCGCGCGACCACTAACGTCTGAACCGTTTGCCACGCCGCGAAATTCGATACGCCTGCATAGAGAATTTTGCCCTGGCAGACGAGTGTGTCCAATGCGGCCAACGATTCTTCGATTGCCGTCTCATCGTCCCAATGATGCAAATAAAGGATATCGATCCGATCCGTTTGCAACCGACGAAGAATCTGTTCCGTCTCCATGACGATGTGCCGCCGCGAACTACGCCGGTCATTTACACCGGAACCCGACGGAAAGAAGACCTTCGATGCCATCACAATTGCGTCGCGATGTGCGGGCAACCAACGGCCCACGATTTCTTCGGTCACGCCCTTGTTGTAAACATCGGCGGAATCAAAGAAGTTAATGCCCGCGTCTAACGCACGGTCCATGATTGCAATCGAGGTGGTTTCGTCGGCCTCGTTGCCGAACGTCATTGTGCCCAAGCACAACTCAGACACTTTAACGCCGGTCTTGCCCAATAGGTTGTATCGCATAGTGATATCCATTCAATGTTGTGTTGCGTACGCCTTCATTCGTTTCCGTACAACGTCCGCATTTGCTTCACGATGAATTGTAACCGGTGTTCATAGGTATGTTCCGCAAGTATGCGCTTCCGGGCTCGCTCGGTAAGCGCTACGCGCTCGAAGTCATGTGCATTGAAATAACGAATGAGGTCTTGTGCCTCGTCGAATCCCGTAAATCGAGCCGTTTCATTTGGCGCGTCAAACAGCGTTTCCAGGTCGCCTTGGGTATCCGTGAGAAGGAAACCACCTGCGGCCGGGCAATCGAAAACGCGCTGATTCACCGCAGTTGCCATTTGGATGCTGGTCAGATTCAGATTGATTCTGCTCGATCGATACAGTTCCGGCAAGCCCTCCGCGTAATTGACCGAGGGTAAATGAGTTATCCCTGCACGACCCCAACCATCATCGCCAAAAACCTTCAGGTCATCATTCGCCAATTGACTCACAAACGCGTGACGCAGACGCCGAGTTCCTTCTATAAAACACACGAGCTCCGCTTGTCGTCGCCCATGTTCATCCACGCTTTGCAGAAGCACTTCGCCGACAATCGATTCGAGCCCTTCGCCGAACGATTCTCGCGTGACTTTGCCGTTGTCCAAGGCGCAACGCGTCGCCGATTCTAACGCGGGCCATTGCGCGAGCCGATCAAGTTCTTGCTCCGCGAAACTCGTCATTGAGCTGGCGACGAAGGTTGTATTGTACTTCCAACTCGAAGCCGGTTTTGCGTCAAAATAGGTGGTGTCTGCTGCGAGGGGCAGGTGATGCACCGCCGCGAATCCCGCATGCTCAAGGTATGGGGCGTATGCGCGCTCCCAAGTAAACGCAACCGCGTAGTCCGATGCGAACGCTTCTTTTCCCATCACGATGCTTCGCGGTTCATCCACAAACCACGTCGCGTGCGGAATCTCAAGGTCCGCGTAAAAGCGGGCTAGGATTCCGTCGACATCCATACCCGCAAGATTCGCCGTCAAGATGAAGTCGGGCTTGAACGTGACCAACGCATCGAATAGTCCTTTAAGCTGATCGCGGGATAATTGCCCCTCCATAACGGTCGGCGTCTGGTGTATCTGCCAGCCCATCCGTTTTGCCGCACGGATGCACGCATCATCGACCCAATATCGACTGTGGCCGACAAGCAGACGGGGTACGTCACCCGCGAATTTGCGGTAACGCATTCGCTCGCGTAGGGCCGCGCTAATTTCCAGGCTCGCCATATGTTCCTCTCGGTAACCGCGCCAATAGCCTATTCGTCCTCGCTCCTTCACCGAAGATACTAAAACCGCCTACACCCGGTAGACGTAGTCGGACAAGGAACACCATTGTCAAGTAGCGAACCCAAAATCAAGATGCCGCGATTGTTGTACGCTCCGTATCCGTTTGCTAGACTCCCCGAATTCGCCATTTTGGGAGATGCAATTCGTGGTTGACGTTCCGTCCGATAAACAAACCGCCGCTGTCGAAGTTTCCGCCGCCGACTCTGCTGAACCGACTGATCCGACAATAGAATCCGATTCGAAAGTAGCGCCTGCGCCGGAATCGACTGCTCCTGTCGAATCACTAGAAGTTGCAGCCGAAGCAACTAAGCGCTCATCGACTATCGCCGGCGCGCTAAATCTCAAGCAGCCTGGCATCGAGCGAGCCTTAGCCTTGTTCGACGCCGGATATGCTGTGCCGTTTGTGGCTCAATACCGCCGTGCGGAGACCGGGAACCTAAACGAGACCCAACTGGAATCCGTATATGAAGCATATCTTCTCTATCGTTCGCTAGCCGACCGTCGCAAGGCCATCCTTCAGACGCTGGGTGAACGAGGCATCTTGAGCGACCATCTCAAGGAATCGATAAACGCTTGTCGCGATAAGATTGAACTAGAAGATTTGTATCTTCCGTTGAAACGCCGCGAACGCACGAAAGCGACTGCGGCCGTTGAAAAAGGCCTGGGTCCACTCGCGGACATGCTCAATGATTCTCAAAATGACCAGACGTCGCTAGAAGAATTGGCCGCGCCGTTCATTCGCCCCGAGAAATCCGTAAATACCGCCGAAGAAGCTTTATCGGGCGCGCGGGAGATATTGAGCGAGGCCTACACCCACAACGCCGGGTTAAGACGCGCCCTACGATCGAAAATTCTTTCCCGTGGCCGCCTGGTGATTCATCCGACTAAAACGACCGACCCCTCGGCGGGACGATTTAAACCGTTCTTCGATACAACGGAAGATCTGTCGAAAATTCCGGCGCAGAAGTTTCTACAAATCATGCGTGGCGTGCGAACCGGTGCACTGAGAGCCGATGTTGAAACGGACGATTCGTCCCTGTTTGACGAGATCGCAGCCAGCGCGATCCGCGAGGGTGATTCGCCAGCGATAGCGCTGTTGCGTGAATGTCTGCGCGCGGCATACGACCAGACCATGCGCGCCGCCGCCGAGCGGGACGCCATGACCATCATGCAAGAACGATCGGACGCCGGTGCGATTCGTGCCTTCCGTGACAACGCCCGAAACCGTCTAATGGCGCAACCCGCTGGTGCTATCTCCGTGATAGGCGTCTTCACCAACCAGACTGATTCTATTTCCTGGGCGGCGGTCAACGCTGCGGGGGAAATCCTCGCAGGGGAGACCATCCCCGCCGCGATGGCTCAGGAGTGTGCGCAACTACGCGAGTCACTGACCAAAGCGATAAAGGACCATAAACCTCAAGCTATCGCCATCGGTCGAGGCGATAGCTCCGGCATTGTGCTTCGGGTAATACGCGAAGTGCTGCGCGATTCGGCCGCAGATTCTTGCTATTGCACAATTCTGCAAGAAGCTGGTCACCCGGTTTCCGCGCACGCCAGTACTGCGGCCGCCGAACACGATCCGCTCGTGGCCTCCGCGGCGGCTATCGCCCGGCAACACCAAGACCCACTGGCGCAACTCGTCAAGTTTGATCCACGCCATATCGGAATTGGACAGAATTTTCATGAAGTCAATCAAAAACGGTTGCGAGAGGCTCTTCAACGCTCAATCATGTCATGCGTGTGCCAGGTCGGATTAGATTTGAACACGGCGAATGCTACGCTGCTCGGCCATGTATGCGGCATTCAACCGGCCACAGCGGAGAACATTGTCAAGCGCCGCACAGAAGAAGGCCCGTTTACGTCACGGCGGCAATTGCTTGACGTGGCCGGTGTAGGCCCAAAGGTATACGAGCAAGCGGTCGCGTTTCTTCGAATCGAAAACGGCGACCATCCGCTAGATGCATCTGCGATTCATCCCGAACATTATGCTGCCGTCGAATCCGCAGCCAGCCAAGCCGGATCGGATCTCGCCCAATTGTGGACCGATGAGAGCGTACGCGACAGCGTACTAAAGGCATTCGAGACAGTAGAAGAACTCGACGCAACCACCGCCGACACCGTGCGGCATACGATTCGCAAAGGCCGCCGCGACCCGCGTGGCGCATACAGAGCCCCGCGCTTTCAAGACGCCGTACGTACAGTCGCAGACCTAGAGACCGGAGCGTCCCTGGAAGGCGTCGTTACAAATATTGCCGATTTTGGTGCATTCGTCGAAGTAGGTGTCGGACAAGACGGTCTCGTACATCTAAGTGAACTGGCGAATGGATTCGTGCGCGATCCGCGTCAAATCGTTTCCGTTGGACAGACCGTAACGGTCAAAGTCCTGAATGTGGACAAAGACAAACCCCGAATTTCGCTTTCGATTAAAGCGCTGCAAACGCAAAAGCCACGCCGACCTAAACAGGACTCACGAAAGAAATCCGAAACGGACGAGGCCAAAACTGATGCACCCCATCGGCGGGAATCCGCGCCATCACGTCAACCACGACGCCAGCAAGCACCCGATCGTAAGCAGGGAAAACCAAATCAGCGGCGTCCGAAAGAGCGTCCGCAGCGCGCGAAGAAAAAAGCACCGGTATTGCCAGAGCAAGATAACCAGCCACTGACTAATACGCTTCTAGCCGATCAGCTCGAAGCACTCAAAGACCGGCTCAGTACGTAACTATTCGGCCGCGTCGTCGCGACCTTCAATGAGTTTCGCGGCGCGACTGGCAACGTCCTTGGCCACACTGATTTCTATCCGCCCCATGCCATTTACGGACATCGGATAAGCCGCCTGAGAAAAATGAGACAGATGTGACGTGATGCCGCCAGCGGCGAGCATTGATCGGATAAGTTCGGCATCGTTTTCTCCCCAGCTCTCGTGAACGGTGATCATAGGTTCAATCAGTTTTTCGGTTGCCATTGGGAGTAGCCCTCATCTGAAACCAAGTCACTATAGCACGCATAGCGTCGCTAGAAGTGAGGCCGGCGTCGGCCAGTCACCGTCTTAATCGCGCTAAGGCATTGGTTTTGAAAGTGTTGCGTTATTCGCAGATATTTGTGCGGCCTTGAATTTGACCACTCCATATGGTACATTCCGCGCCGTTTTTCGGGAGGCTGTTCGTGCCGGAAGCTACACAAGAATCAACTGAAAATAAGCCTGATTATCGGAAAACCGTCAATTTACCTCAGACGGATTTTCCGATGCGGGCCAACCTCACCCAACGCGAGCCGGAAATGCTCAAGCGGTGGGAGGAGGCGGGCCTGTATCAGTCCCTGCGCGCGGACGCACAAGGTCGGCCCAAATACGTCTTACACGATGGCCCGCCCTATGCCAATGGCGAGCTTCATAGCGGCCACGCCCTCAACAAGGGCCTCAAAGACTTAGTGGTGCGCTCCAAGCAGATGTCAGGCTTCGATGCCCCCTTTGTGCCGGGATGGGATTGTCATGGACTCCCAATCGAGCTAAAGGCGTTGCAGAAGATTGGCTCGAAAGCCCGGACCATGAGTAAAGTCGACATTCGCCGCCGGTGCCGCGACTTCGCGATGAAATATGTCGACCTTCACCGGGAAGGATTTAAGCGTCTGGGCATCAACGGAGACTGGGCTGGACCCTATCTCACCCTCGCGCCGGACTATGTCGGCACGATCGTCCACGTGTTCTCCGAAATTTACCAAACTGGCGCAATCTATCGTGGCAAGAAATCGATCCACTGGTGTCCATCGTGTCGTACAGCATTGGCTGAGGCCGAAGTCGAATATGCGGACAAGACTTCGCCGTCCATTTACGTTAAGTTTCAAACTACCGATACGCCTCCAGGACTCGACAAGCCCGCGTCACTTCTCATTTGGACCACGACACCGTGGACCATTCCCGCGAACATGGCGATCTGCGTCCACCCCGAATTTGAATACTGCGCGGTGCGAGTCGGCGATGAGTACCTTATCCTCGCGGCCGAACTAGCCAAGCAGGCGCTTAACGCTTGCGGCATCGAAGACTACGAAGTCGTTCATGAATATAAAGGTAGCGAGCTCGAAGGAATTCAATACCGTCATCCGCTCTTCACCGATCGCATCTGCCCGGTCGTCTTAGGGCGGCATGTGACACTGGAAGCGGGTACGGGTTGCGTACACACGGCGCCGGGCCATGGTCAAGACGATTACGTCGTTGGCCAGCGATACGGTATCGACCCATTCTCGCCCGTAAACGCCGGTGGTGTATTCACCGACGAAGCCGGGCCGTACGAAGGCACGCACGTATTCAAAGCCAACGAAACCATCATGGAAGATTTGCGCGGCTGTAACGCGCTCTTGCATTCTGAGGACTACACGCACAGTTATCCGCATTGTTGGCGATGCAGCGGCCCTATTATTTTCAGAGCGACCCCGCAATGGTTCTTGAATATGGACCACGATGGCTTTCGCGAAAAAGCGTTGACCGCCGTAGACGAAGTACAGTGGATTCCCGAGTGGGGCAAGGAGCGCATCCACGGCATGATCGCGCAACGCCCCGATTGGTGTTTGAGCCGACAACGCGCGTGGGGCGTGCCCATTCCCGTTTACTATGGCAAGGAAAGCGGCGAAGCCTTCGCAACACCTGAAAGTTTCCAACGCATCGAAGACCTCGCTCGATCCGCACCCGACGGAATCGACCGTTGGTTCGATACACCGGTGTCCGAACTCCTTCCACCAGGTGCAAAATGCGCGGATTCCGGCGAGACGGAATTTGTCCAAGAAACGGACATTCTCGACGTCTGGTTCGATTCTGGGGCAAGCAGCCGCGCCGTATGCGAGACGCATCCCGACCTTTCCTGGCCCGGCGACTTGTACCTCGAAGGTAGCGACCAACATCGCGGCTGGTTTCAGTCTTCGTTGTTGATGGCGATGGCGTCGAAGAACGCCGCGCCGTTCCGTTCGGTATTGACGCACGGCTACGTCGTTGACGGCGATGGCCGCGCGATGTCGAAGAAACTTGGCAACTACATCGAGCTGACAAAACTGATGAACACCTACGGCGCGGATATCGTGCGCTTATGGGTCGCCAGCGAAAACTACAAGCAAGACATCCGCATCTCCGAAGAAATCCTCAGCCGACAACAAGACGCCTACCGAAAAATTCGGAACACCATAAAAATTCTGCTCGGCAACCTGTACGACTTCGGGCCGGACGACGCGGTCGCGTATGCTGACCTACTTGGCATCGACCAATGGATGCTGCATGAATGTGAACGCTTTAAGCGCAAAGCGCTCAAGGCGTACGACGAATTCGAATTTCACGCGCTTCATCAGGCCGCGCATAATTTCTGTTCCGTTGATGTCAGTTCGTTTTACATCGACGTGCTCAAGGACCGGATGTATACCTTCGCCGCGGATTCGCACGAACGCCGTAGCGGGCAAACCGCAATGGCTTCAGTCTTAAACGAATTGCTCACCTTGCTCGCTCCCGTGTTGGTCTACACGTGCGACGAAGCATGGCAGCATTTGCCCGATCATCTTCGACCATGGGATTGTGTGCACCGTGCGCAATTCCCGACGCCGGACGATTCGCGGTTGCTGTCCGAATCTGAAGCCCAGCGATGGACGGATTTGTTGGAAGTTCGAGACGCCGTAAACTTGAAACTCGAAGAAATTCGTCGCGAGAAGCGCATCAAGTCCTCCTTGCAGGCTGCGGTGACGATTCAGCCCGGGACGGACGAGGTCGCGCAGCTGTTGCGCAGCTTCGAGGACGAGCTTGTTGACCTGTTCATTGTGTCCAAGTGCGACATTGGTGACGTAGACGCCGCTGCGGACGCCGAGGGCGGCGTTGTTGTCACGGTAGACGTAGCGACGGGTGAGAAATGCGCTCGCTGCTGGCACGTCCGCCCGACCGTGGGAACGATTAACAATCACCCGCAACTTTGCGGGTCGTGTGCGACACAATTGGGTTTGAAACGCTGATACTGCAGGCCGTGTGGACAAAGGAGTATAAGATCGAATGAATAAGCGTGAGATGAAAAAATTTGAGACCCTTTTGTTGGCCGAACGCCAACGCTTGAGCACTGGCATCCAAAAACTGGAAGAGGAAACCCTCTACCAACCTGCGGGTGATCACGTCGCCGACGTATCCAGCTATGCCGAAGTCGGAACAGACAATAACGAACGCGAAACGGCGTTGAGTATCGCGAGCGGTGAATCTGAAATGCTGCGCAACGTTTCGGATGCACTTGTGCGAATTCAGGACGGCTCGTATGGCAAGTGTGAGGGGTGTAACGAGGACATTCCCAAAAAGCGTCTGGAAGTATTTCCCGCTGCAAAATACTGCATCGAGTGCCAATCAAAGCTGGAAAAAGACGGAACGCTGGAATAGGTCCGCCGTTCGAAGAGTGAAGCCCCTTCGCGCAAGGTATGCGAATCTCGCTCTGCGATATAGGCCTTAATATCCGCCCAACCCCTTATGTATCCAACGCTTATTGAACTCGGGCCCGTTCCGATTCACGCTTACGGCTTCATGATGGCCGCCGCGTTTGTCACCGGAATGTACCTCCTGCGCCGTCAAGCGTCCAAGGAAGGCATTAACCCGGATGTCATCGGCGATGGCGCATTTTGGGCACTGATCATCGGGCTCATTGGTTCCCGGATCGCACACATCATCATGTTTCCGGATCACTACGCTTTGAATGATCCGAAGGGCTGGATCGCCATCTGGCAAGGTGGCCTCGTATTTCAGGGTGCGATTCCCGTCGGCATTGCGTTCATCTACTTCTGGGCGAAGCGCCACAAGCTAGGGTTCTTTTTCCTACTCGATTTCTCGGTGCCCGTGCTCGCGCTTGGTCACGGGATAGGTCGACTCGGTTGTTTCTTTAATGGGTGTTGCTACGGTGGAACGACGGATTCGTTTCTTGGTGTGCAGTTCCCACGTATTCCATCGGACACCACCCAATCCGTTACCGGGAGTCCGGCCTACTTCGATCATCTGCGACGCGGTCTTATCGAGCACAACGCGCACTGGTCAGTACCAATTCATCCCACCCAGTTGTACAGTTTTTTCGGGTTGGTCCTCATATCGATGACGTTGTTCTATCTGCGCAAGAATTGGCGCCCATTCGACGGATCGATCGTTGCCGCGTACTTTATGATTTACGGCGTGTTTCGATTTTTTATGGAATTCGTTCGCGCCGATCACAACCCCACACGTCTCGGGGCCTTCACGGATCAACAAGTGATTTCAATGTTGCTGGTCCTTTTTAGCATCACCATCATGTTCGTGATGCGTGGCCGTGGCGCTAAGCCCACACCGATCACATCGCCGCCCAACTAAAGAGCCAAATCTGCATGTCCTGCAATCGCTTACCCCTCCGTGCGTTGTGACTTTTCATGTCACGATGCGTTTAACTCTGTTGCAATTCGCTCGCTTTTTTCTTAGAGTACGTCTGTAACTGGGGCAACCGATCGCGATTGTTTTTTGGGGTATCAAGGGAAAGCAAACGTTAATCGGAGAGGCGTCGTACATCGGCCTGCGGAACTGATTCGACGATTTTAATGGGGGAGGCTGCAGACCGCCATGAAGCCGACCAAATTGAGCGCGCATGTATTACGGGATTTACCGCCCGTGCTGTCGCAATACGTCGAGCCAGGTCGGCAGACTTGGGTCAGCGCCGCGCCGTCAACAGGCCGATTCGACGTATTGGAGCGAACAGGGTATTTCGCCGATCGCGCTGCACTCGCCATCGAACGCCGAAACCTCATCCATTTTCTAGGCACAGAACGCGCACGTGCACTTTGTTTTCGCGCGGGTTTCGAACAAGGGCAAGAAGCCGCATCCCGCCACCAATTGACGTTTGACAACAATCCGCGACTATCGCTTCAAGCCAGCCAAGTTTTCGGCCAAGTGGAAGGCCGATTCATGTTGGTCGACACCCATTTCGAATTCGATCTATCGGAACCCAAGCTGCATCGCGTCTTAGTGCTCGACAACTCCGTTGAAGCCCAAGCGTTGCGTCCGATGACCGACCTCGGCATTCAAAACGCATGTTGGACCCTTGCCGGATACTTTTCCGGTCACGCCTCCACCATTCTGGATGAACGGGTGATCACCCTCGAAGAAGCCTGCCAGGCGTGCGGCGAGGAGAATTGCCGGCTCGTTGCGCGGCTCGATGCGGAGTGGGGGGAAGAAGCCAATTGGGCGCGAGAATCACTCCGAATGGAAGGGGTCGAACGCGAGCTATCCGACATGGAAGAACAGGTCGTTCGCGCTGAGCGAGCCGCCCACCGTGCCCGTGGTGCGCTGGGCAGTCTTCATCGCCGCATTCGGACGGACCTCGCGCTAGACGCGGTTATCGCCGAGAGTGATGTAATGCGATCCGTCGTTCGCCGCGCACGTCAGACGGTAAACTCTAGCAACCCGGTCTTGATCGTCGGTCAATCCGGCACGGGACGCCACACGCTCGCGCGCGCTATCCATTTGGGCGGACGTCGAAGTGGTAGTCGACCGTTCGAAGTCGTGGACTGCTCCGCCCTGAGCAACGGTCGCCTCGCACGCGAACTTGCGGGGTACGCGCGCGGAACATTCCAGGGCGTTGCCCGTGGCCAGACGGGAGCATTGATCAGGGCGCATACTGGAACGTTGTATCTCGACGAGTTGGCTGAGGTCAGCCTGGAGGCACAAGCGTTGCTCATCCGCGTATTGGAAGAAGGATTCATCACGCCCTATGGTTCGCCCACGATGGAGCGAACCGATGTGCGGATCATTGCCGCGACCGAGCATGAACCGCAAGAACTGGTCGCCGATGGAAAACTCAGGGAAGACCTCTACCTCGCGCTGAGTGCCGAGCAAATCGAATTGCCCCTACTGCGTTCGCGCGATACCGATATATTGCGGTTGGCCCAACATTTTCTGCAAGAGTTCCGGCACCGATATGAAACCCCCGAAATTTCGCTCACTGAAGAACTCAATCAAACGCTTCTGGACTGCTCCTGGCCGGGCAATGTCCGCCAATTGCGCAATGTAATCGAGCACGCCGTTGTGTTCGCCCAAGGGCGCGAGATTGGTATCCACGATTTGCCGCCCGAAGTGCTGACCGCGAGACGCGTCAAAGCGCCGCGTCGCCTAAGCGTGGAAGTCGTTGAGGCTGCACTACGTCGAACGCGGGGCAATCGTGGCCAAGCCGCGGAAATGTTGGGCATCGGGCGAACCACCCTCTGGCGCATGATGAAAAAAATGGGGCTAGAGTAGGCGCGATTACTTACCCACGAGCAATGCGCCAATGAGATGTCCGCTCTCCAGCTTCAATCCCCCAACCAACAAGGGAGAATCTTCAGCTACAGAACTCGTGGTATTCAACGCGTCCCGCGTAGTCTTCTTTCCATCGCGTTCGCTCGTTTCTTCGATTCGGAATGTCAACCGAACTCTACCGCGATCATCCCGTGTCAATGGCATGACGAATGCCGTGTAGCGACTGTTGATGCCCAGTTTGGTTTCCGTGTTTGGCGATGCGTCGGTCTTCTTATGCGCTATCCGAGCAAACGTGTCCAAATCCAGGCGCTTCTTCTCCACGAACTTTTCGATCGAATGGCGTACCGCATCCAGTCCGTCTCCGAACTGCATGACGCCCCGATCCCGATCTTCGTGTGTGGCCTGAACCGCGAACCATTCAACCGCAACCGGCTCCGTTAACGCGTCACCTGCCGCCGTTGTGTGCACCAATACCGCAACCGCTAATCCCGCAAGATTCACCAGGTATCGCTCCCCGTATCAGACACCCAAACCACGGCCGTACCGTCCTCTTCGTCCGTGTAGGTGTCGATTTCCACGCCCTCAATATCCGAAGCGGCCGCTTCAACGGTCGTATGGACCGCATCGTGGCTGTTCAACATGATAAGGGAAAACACGGATAACGCAACAATCAGGGCTGCCGTGCTCAGCGACGCCAAGGCCCAAAATCCTCGGTGCCCGCGTTGAGGCGTCTCCACGCCTTCGCGAATGCCCGCCATGAACGCCGGCAACTGGGCATCTGCGATTTCACTGCGAGGCATGGATTCCCGCGCCGCGGAACTCAACGCAGCGAGCGACGCATCATAATCTCTGTACGCAGGCGCATCGAGCATCGCTTCGACTTCCTGGGCATCCGATTCACCCAGTTCGCCATCTCGATAACGTTCAAGTCGTTCTTGCCACGTTGGACGCTTCATGACGCATTCTCCCCGGTGGCGGAGTCATTCCCCAATGCAAACCCGGATTTTTCCAATAAGTTCCGGAGTTTGCGGCGGGCGTGGTGCAGCCGGCTCATCACCGTGCCAACACTACAATCCATGACTTCGGCCATCTCTTGGTACGATAACCCTTCAATTTCGCGCAGTACAAATGCCGTCCGATGTTTCATCGGCAGGGCATCCACGGCGCGCTGAATCGCTTCACCCAACTCATGCGCTTCCGCCCGATCTCCGGGATTTAGTTCCCCGCTCGGCCGGTTCATCGCCTGAGGCGAGCCATCGAACGACACCGTCTTTAATCGACGCTTCTTCAGAAAGTCCTTGGACTGATTCGCCGTGATACGCAAGATCCACGTCTTGAAGCTCGCGTCGCCCCGAAAACGCTTCAGCGCCCGGTGCGCCTTGATAAAGACTTCTTGCGACAAATCCCATGCTTCTTCCCGGTTGCGCACGAAACGGTACGCCAACGCGAACACATCATTGCGATACTGCCGCACCAACGCTTCGTACGCGGCAAAATCACCCGTGCGCGCGCGCGACACCAATTCGGCATCGTCCGCTTTTACGATACGGTTCTCTCGATCGGGTTCTGTCACAGAACCGTCATATAAGAGAACAGATTCCAACGCAACGCTCATACCCCGGTCTCCTGGCTCTCAGTGACCTAGACGAGACGGTGCGGCTTCCATTCACATTTGTTGAGGTTAGAATGAGGTGTAGGCCACTTAACATATTTACTACCAACAACTTATGTTGTTTTGGGGTCAATCTGGGCACTTGGCAGAGCCCCCCTATTCCTACTACCATACCGGACTTTCCCATTTAGGAGGCGGTTCATGTCCATATGGTTTCACGAAATGTCGAATGATGCCCTAAAACAATTGGGCGGTGGAATGGAGAAGCACATCGGTATCGAGTTCACCGAAATTGGCCCCGACTTCATTCGCGGCACAATGCCCGTCGATGAACGTACCAAGCAGCCCTACGGCCTATTGCACGGCGGCGCAAACGTCGTCCTAGCCGAAACGCTCGGCAGCGTCGGCGCGTCACTCACAATCGACCCCGCAAAATTCTTCAGCGTCGGCGTCGAAGTAAACGCAAATCACTTGCGATCCGCGACTGACCGACACGTCACCGGTACGGCGCGTCCAATAAATATGGGCCGCACCATGCACGTATGGGGAATCGAAATCGTCAACGCCGACGACAAACTGACGTGCATCTGCCGTCTAACCGTCGCCATACGCGAACGAAAAGAAAATTCAAGAATCAATCAATAACGATTGCGATGGGAGGGACACGCTCCCGCGTGTCCAACACGAATCCCGGACGAGCTTCAATCCAAATTTGATGGAAACACTGCGCTTACATCGACTTTCGAAGCGTTGACGGCGGGGAGACAAGGGGATATATCCTTCACTTTTCCGCACCAAAACAATCCAAGACCCGGACTGCACGGATTGAACGATGCACGGAGCGAATTCTCGCCGGGAAAGGACTGAACGACTGCATTTGCGGACAGTCCAAAAAAATGTCCCAATGCGA